>JAEWEH010000093.1 GCA_023389535.1 Pseudomonadota bacterium | reverse complement strand
GCCAGGCGGGCGTTGTCACGCAGGTTCGGGTTGCCGTAGGTGACCAGCATCAGCGGCACGCTGAGCTTGGCCGCGACCTGTTCGAGCTGCTCGAAATCCTCGATGCCGACCAGGCAGATCGCATCGGCGCCGGCCTGTTCGTAGGCCTGAGCCCGCGCGATCACCTCTTCGAGCCCGATCACACCAGCGTTGGTACGAGCGATGATGCACATCTCGGGATCGACCCGCGCCTCCAGCGCCGCGCGGATCTTGCCGACGGCCTCGAACATGCCGATCAGATCGGTGGACTTGCGCCCGAACTTGGCCGGCAGCAGGGTGTCCTCGATGGTCAGCGCGGCAATGCCGGCGCGCTCCAGCTCGGTCACCGTGCGCATCACATTGAGCGCGTTGCCGTAGCCATGGTCGGCATCGGCAATGATCGGCAGGCGCGAGACACGACCGATGCGGGTAGCCTGCTCGACGAACTCGCTGAGGGTGATCAGCGCGAAGTCAGGCGCGGCCAGCACCTGCAGCGAGGCGATCGAACCGCCGAGAATACCCACTTCGAATTCAAGATCGGCGGCGATACGCGCCGACATCGGATCGAATACCGAGGCGGTGTGATAACAGCTGTCCGAAGCCAGAAGCCTGCGGAAATCGCTGCGCAAGGTGTGATGAGAAATTCGTTGCATGTTTTTCTACCTGAATAAGCGCACGCAAGGGTCGAATCGCCCTTGTTCGATAAAGGATTGGAAGCTGCGCGGTGGCCTGACGATACATCCGCTCCGTTTCAGTTCATGGACGCGACTGCCGGCCCTGAACCCAGGCCATGCCAAGACCGCTGGCGATGATGACGGCCATACCCAGCGTCGCGTCGAGGTCAGGCGCATGGCCGAACAGGATCACGCCCACCACCCCGGCAAAAATGATCTGCGCATAGGTGAAGGGCGCCAGCATCGCCGCGCTGGCAAAGCGGAATGCATGGGTCAGCAGCAGGTGGCCGCTCATGGCCATGGCGCCCAGCGCAGCCATCATCGCCGCGTCCTGGAGGGTCGGGGTGCGCCAGTCCAGCATCACCAGTGCGCTCATCACCAGGGTCCCCACCAGGCTGCTGAGAAAGTTGCTGGTCACCGGATGATCCGTGCCGCTGAGCCGCCGCGTCAGCAACTGGTACAGGGTGAAACACACGGCAGCGCCAAAGGGCAGCAGGATCGCCGGGGTGAACAGCGCGCCACCGGGGCGCACGATGATCAGCACGCCCAGCAATCCGCAGCCGACCGCCAGCCACTGGCTGCGGCTGACAGGCTCGCCCAGCATGGCCGAGGCGATGGTTACCAGCAGCGGCGTCAGAAAGATCACCGCCGTCGCTTCGGCCAGCGGGATGTAACTCAGCCCGCTGATAAACAGGATGCTGATGCCCACCAGGCTCAGCCCGCGCGCCAGTTGCAGCCAGGGGCGCAGCGTATGGAACACTCGGCGACCCATGCGTGGCGCGAACAGGCCCGCCATGAGAACGGTTTGCGCCAGGTAGCGCGCCCAGACGATCAGCAGCACCGGATAGAACTGCGTCAGGTACTTGGACAATCCGTCATGGGTCGCCAGCAGCAGGCACGCCCCCAGAATGAGCAGCACACCAAGCAGAGGCTTGTGAGAGTTGTTCAAGGCAAAGTCACGAACTTAGATAGCATGCTAAGCATTATGCCTGTAAATGACAGCTACGTCAGGGTCGCCAGACGAGCTACTGCTCGGGCAACGCTTAAACGCTGATTCAGCAGCTCATTTTCAACGGCCTGCTATAGTCGCCGCCCCGGCTCAGGAACCCTCCGCCATGCACACGCCTGCGTTGACCATCGAACGCATCTACCCGCCCCAGCTGGATGCCGATAATGAAGATGACCGCGAGACGCTGCGCATCCACATGGAGCGCTACGATTTCGCCGCCGCCCGACTGACCGGCACGCGGGTGCTGGACATGGCCTGCGGCTGTGGCTACGGCAGCGATCGCCTGGCGGAACTGAATCCGGACAAGACGGTGATCGGTGTGGACATCGACCCGGTCGCCATCGCCTTTGCCAAGGCGCATTACCAGCGACCGAACCTCAGCTATGTCTGTGCCGATGCCGAAACCTTCAGCAGTGCAGAAAGGTTTCACAGCATCGTCAGCCTGGAAACCATCGAGCACCTGCCGCGCCCGCGCCAGCTGATCGAGAACTGCGCCGCGCTGCTCGCCGACGGTGGCCAGATCATCGCCTCGGTGCCCATCACGCCGACACTGGACGGCAACCCGCATCACCTGCACGATTTCAGCACGCGCAGCTTCTTCGCCCTGTTCCGCCCCCACGGGCTGCTGCCGCAGGAGCGCTTCGAACAGATCCAGTGGTGGCAATTCAAGGGGCTGTTCCAGCGCCGCGCAGCCAGGCAGCATCGCTCCGAAGGCGTTGGCAACGCGGTGCTGGCGTACTACCGCAGGCATCCGCTGTACCTGTTGCGCCGGCTTGCCTCGATGCTGCGCTACGGTTTCAGCAATCGTTACCTGACCTGTCGTTTCCGCTCGTCATCAGCCTGAACCCGATCACCCCGGCAGCCTGCCAATCGCGTATGATCGCCGGCCTTCGCGGGTCGCCTTGCCGACCCAGAGCCGTTCGAGAGTTGTCCGATGTTCAGGTTGAGAGCGATGCAGGCGCGCGATATTCCTGCCGTGATGTCAATTCAGGAAGAATCCTACGCACCCGAGGTGCATGAAGAGGAAGCGGTGGTGCGCACCCGCCTTGCCGCCTGCCCGCAGCAGGCCTGGGTTGCAGAAGATGCCCAAGGGGTCTGCGCCTACCTGTTCGCCTACCCGTCCCGACTGGGCCAGGTGACTCCGCTGGATGGCGACTTCCAGCCCCATGCCGAAGCCGATTGTCTCTACCTTCACGACTTGGCCGTAGCTGGTCGCGCCGCTGGCCGCGGCATCGGTCCGGCACTGGTACGGCACAACCTGCAACAGGCCGGGACGACGAAACTGCGCTACTCGGCACTGGTATCGGTACAGGACTCGCAAAACTTCTGGGCGCGCCTGGGCTACAAGGCCCACGAGCAACTGGCAGCACCACAGGCCGGCAACCTGGCCAGCTACCGGATTCCCGCCGTGTACATGGTGCGCAGCCTCGATACGGGCGAGAGCCTGTAGGGCCGAATTCATTCGGCCACACAGATACAAAAAGCCGAACACGTTCGGCCCTACGCCCCCTAGCGGAACGGCGGCTCATCGAAGCTGCGCAGCTTGCGCGAATGCAGCGAGTTGAGCTGGTTGCGCAGCAGATCCAGGGCGGCGATACCGATCTTCAGGTGCTGGGTCACGGCACGCTCGTAGAAGGCATTGGCCGAGCCGGGCAGCTTGATTTCACTGTGTAGCGGCTTGTCCGAAACGCACAGCAAGGTGCCGTAAGGCACACGCAGCCGGTAGCCCTGAGCGGCGATGGTGCCACTTTCCATATCCACCGCGACGGCCCGCGAGAGATTGATCAGCGGTCGCTCCTGAGCCCAGCGCAACTCCCAGTTGCGGTCGTCGTAGGTCAGCACGGTGCCGGTGCGCAAACGCTTCTTCAACGTCTCGCCCTTGTCGCCGGTGATCTGTGCTGCGGCCTCCTGCAGCGCCTGCTGCACCTCGGCCAGCGCCGGCAGCGGAATATGCGGCGGCAACACCCGGTCGAGAATGCCATCGCGACGCATATAGGCATGGGCCAGCACATAGTCGCCAATCGACTGCGACTGCCGCAGCCCACCGCAGTGGCCGATCATCAGCCAGCAATGCGGGCGCAGCACGGCCAGATGGTCGGTGATGTTCTTCGCGTTGGACGGACCGACTCCGATATTCACCAGCGTGACACCATCACCATCGGCGGCATGCAGGTGATAGGCCGGCATCTGGTAACGGTGCCAGAGCACGCCCGCGATGATCGCCTGCGCCTCGCCCTCCTCCATGCCGCGCTCGATGATCACGTTGCCCGGCAATACCATGCGCACGAAGCGGGTATCGTCGCGCAGCATATCGAGACCGTGGCGGATGAACTGATCGACATAGCGGTGATAGTTGGTCAGCAGAATCCACGGCTGTACATGGCGCCAATCGCTGCCGGTGTAATGCACCAGTCGGCGCAGGGAAAAGTCCACGCGGGCGGCATGGAACAGCGCCAGCGGATAAGGGTCGGCATGCTCCCAGTCATAGAGACCGTCGGCGATGTCATCGCAGGCCGCGGACAGGTCGGTACTGGGAAAAACCCGCGCCAGCTCGGCTGCCGTCACGCCACTGCCGGACAGCTCGTCGCCCTGCTCGATCACGTAGGGATAAGGAATGTTGCGGTCGCTCATGCCGACTTCGAGCTTGACGTTGAAGTCCTGAATCAGCGGCTTGAGCTGATCGAGCAGATAACCGCGAAACGCCGCCGGATGCGTCACGGTCACGCTGTAGACACCCGGCGCCTGCACCTTGGCATAAGCGCGCGTAGAGGCCGGCACCTCGCCCTGGCAGGCATAGGTCAGACGTAATTCGGGATAGCGAAACAACGCACGCTCCGCCGCACTCGGCTCACTGCGCGTGGCCACATAGCGCTTGAGCGCCTGATGCAGCGCCGCAGACGCCTGCTGATGCAACTCGGCCAGCCGATCAACCGCCGCCTCGGCGGTTGGCATGGTGATAAAGCAAGGGGAATCGGTATTCACAAGGACAGTTCCTGATTGCATTGCCTGCAGCCATCTTGCCTCGTTTTGTTGGCAAAGGCATGTCCGCAGATGGCCCGGCCTGGGAAGCCTATCTGTCTTGATGCACAGCTCTTTCCTTTCACGGACAAACTGTTCAGGATGATTAGCAATCAAAGAGCCATCACTCAGACAGGGATATCGGAGCATGGACGTCAAGCCAGCCTCATTTTATGCCCACTCAACCAACAGGCTGGACAAATCCGATTGGCAGTCCCTTGCGGATCATCTGCAAGCTGTCGGGAAACTGGCCGGGCAAGAAGCATCTTTTTTCGGAGCCAGCGAGCTGGCTCGGCTCGCTGGCCTACTGCACGATCTGGGTAAATACACCGACGAATTCCAGCGGCGAATCTCGGGCGACGACATTCGGGTCGATCACGCTACGCGTGGCGCGATACTGGCGGTAGAGCGCTATGGCGCCCTAGGCCTTCTGCTGGCTTATGCCATTGCCGGCCATCATGCGGGACTGGCCAACGGACGGGATGGTGACGCGCGCACCGCACTGAAGGATCGTCTTGCTGGACATGGCCTGCCGCCCTTGATGGAGCAATGGCAGAACGAAATTCAACTCCCCACACTCAAGGAACTCAAGCCACCCCCAATGAAGCTCCGCCCGGAACGCAACTTCTTTCAGATGACTTTCCTCGGTCGCATGATCTTTTCCTGCCTGGTCGATGCCGATTACCTGGATACCGAAGCCTTCTATGACCACACCGAAGGACGACGTTCTTCACGCGAGAAAGCCTATCCAACCCTGACCAACCTGCGTGGAAAAGTGGATAGCTACCTGAGCGGGTTCCAGGCCAACAGTCCGGTCAACCAGTTACGCGGCGAGATTCTTTCTGGAGTTCGAAACAAGGCAAGCTTGGAGCCTGGCATGTTTTCCCTGACCGTTCCCACCGGCGGCGGCAAGACGTTCGCCTCGCTGGCCTTCGCCCTCGACCATGCATTGACTCACGGGCTGCGCAGGGTGATCTATGTCATTCCGTTCACCAGCATCGTCGAACAGAACGCAGCCGTGTTCCGCAAGGCGCTGGGCGAACTGGGAGATAAAGCCGTTGTGGAACACCACAGCGCCTTCATCGATAACCCTGGGAAAAGCCTAGAGGCTCGGAAGAAGCTCAGCCTGGCCATGGAGAACTGGGACGCCCCCATCATCGTCACCACAGCCGTGCAATTCTTCGAGAGCCTGTTTGCCGACCGCCCGGCCAGGTGCCGCAAACTGCACAACATCGCCGGCAGCGTGATCATCCTCGATGAAGCACAAACACTGCCACTCAAGCTGCTCCGCCCCACCGTGGCCGCCATCGACGAACTGGCGCTGAACTACAACAGCAGCCTGGTGCTCTGCACCGCCACCCAGCCCGCGCTGAACGATGGCCCGAAATTTCCTGGCGGCTTGCAGAATGTGCGGGAACTGGCCCCAGACCCTGAGCGCTTGTTCGAGCAGTTGCAGCGCGTACGTATCCGCTCCATCGGCCCGACCAGCGATGACGCACTGGCCCGGCAATTACGCGAGCGCGAGCAAGTGCTGTGCATCGTCAACAACCGTCGTCATGCCCGCGCGCTTTACGAAACCATTGCCGACTGCTCCGGCGCCTGCCACCTCACCACGCTGATGTATGCCAAACATCGCAGCCAGGTGCTGGCGAAGGTACGTCAGCGCCTGAGTGATGGCCTGCCCTGCCGCCTGGTGGCCACCTCTCTGATCGAAGCCGGCGTGGACGTCGACTTTCCCAGGGTGCTACGCGCCGAAGCCGGCCTCGACTCCATCGCCCAGGCTGCCGGACGCTGCAATCGCGAAGGGAGGCGGTCCCTGACAGATAGTGAGGTACTGATCTTCGCACCGGAAAACGAGGAATGGAGTCCACCACCGGAACTCAAGCAATTCGCCCAGGCCGCGCGGGAAGTCATGCGGCAATACCCGGACGATTGCCTGTCCATGGCGGCCATCAAAAGCTACTTCCAATTGCTCTACTGGCAAAAAGGCGCCGAGGAACTGGACGCGGAGAATCTGCTGGGGCTGATCGAAAAGGGCCGGCTCGACGGTTTGCCGTTCGAAACGCTGGCCAGCAAATTCCGCATGATCGACAGCGTGCAGTTACCAGTGATCATTGCCAGGGATGACGAGGCGCAAGCGGCACTGCGCGAATTGGAGTTTGCCGATGGCTGCGCCGGCATCGCCCGGCGCCTGCAGCCCTATCTGGTTCAGGTGCCCCGCAAGGCCTACGAGACTCTACTGCAGGTTGATGCCATCCAGCCTGTCATGGCTGAACGCTACGGCGAGCAGTTCATGGTGCTGGTCAATCCTGATCTGTATCACGATCAGTTTGGACTGCATTGGGATAATCCGGCATTCGTCAGCAGCGAACGTCTCTTTTGGTAGGCTCGATACTGATTAAGGAGAAAAACTGTGGCCTATGGAATTCGCTTGAAGATCTGGGGAGAGCGGGCCTGCTTCACCCGACCAGAAATGAAAGTCGAACGGGTGTCCTACGACGTCATCACCCCTTCCTCCGCGCGTGGCATCCTCGAAGCCATTCACTGGAAGCCGGCCATTCGCTGGGTGGTGGATCGCATACACGTACTGAAGCCGATTCGCTTCGAATCGCTTCGCCGCAACGAAGTGGGCGGAAAACTATCCGCGGCGAGCGTTGGCAAGGCGATGAAGGCCGGACGCACCGAAGAACTGATCAGCCTGATCGAGGACGACCGACAGCAACGGGCTACCACCTTGCTGCGTGATGTCGCCTATATCATCGAAGCGCACTTTGAGCTGACTGAAAAGGCAGGTGCAGACGACTCGATCGGCAAACACCTGGACATATTCAACCGCCGCGCCCGCAAGGGCCAGTATTTCCATGCGCCCTGCCTGGGCGTTCGTGAGTTTCCGGCCAGTTTCCAGTTACTGGAAGCTGGCCAAGTCCTGCCTGCCACGGATGCGAGCCTGAGCGGCGAACATGACCTTGGGTGGATGCTGCATGACATCGACTTTGCCAATGACATGACGCCATATTTCTTCCGCGCCCGGATGAACTACGGCGTCATTGACGTTCCTCCCTTTCAGGGCGCGGGGAGCAAGACATGATCCTTTCGGCATTGAACGACTACTACCAGCGTTTGCTGGAACAAAGCACAGACGGTATTTCACCCTTCGGCTACAGCCAGGAAAAGATCAGTTATGAAATTCTGCTGAGCCCGGATGGCGCGGTGGTTGATGTAAATGATATCCGTGATGTTACAGGCAAGAAGCCTATCCCTCGGTCACTAGGCGTGCCGCAGCCGGAAAAGCGCACCTCGGGCATCAAGTCCAACTTTCTGTGGGACAAGACCAGTTATGTACTGGGGGTCAGCAGCAAGGATGGCGGGCGTACGATGCTGGAGCATGTCGCTTTCAAGGAGCTGCACCTGCAAGCACTGGCCGAGGAAAACAACCCTGGGCTGCAGGCCTTGGTAAGGTTCCTGCAGCGCTGGAAGCCAGAGCAATTCCAGACACCTACGTTCAACGAGGAAATGCTCGACAGCAATCTTGTCTTTCGCCTCGATGGGCAACAGCAGTATCTGCATGAGTCCTCAGCCGCCCAGACCGCCCGCGCCAAACTGCTTGCCTGCGGCGAAAGCCGCGATGGCCTATGCCTCGTGACTGGTCTGCAACAGCCATTGGCTCGACTGCACCCCGCCGTCAAAGGCGTGAATGGTGCGCAAAGTTCCGGCGCTTCCATTGTGTCCTTCAATCTGGATGCCTTTACTTCCTACGGTAAAAGCCAGGGCGAAAACGCACCGATTTCCGAACAAGCCGCCTTTGCCTATACCACCGTTCTCAACCACCTGCTGCGCCGCGACGAACATAACCGCCAGCGCTTGCAGATTGGCGATGCCAGCGTGGTGTTCTGGGCGCATAGCACGGATGCCAGCCAGGCCACGCAGGCGGAAGCCACCTTCTGGAGCATGCTCGAACCACCCAGCGACGATGGGCAGGAAGCTGAAAAGCTTCGCAGCGTGCTGTCCGCAGTCGCTCAAGGCCGCCCCTTGCGTGAACTCGATCCGCAGCTGGAAGAAGGCACCCGGCTGTTCGTGCTAGGCCTGGCTCCCAACGCGTCGCGGCTATCCATTCGCTTCTGGGAAACCGGTAGCCTGGAAACCTTTGCCCGCCGCCTGGGCGAACACTTCCAGGATCTGCGTATCGAACCGCTGCCATGGAAGACGGCTCCCGCCATCTGGCGGCTGCTCTATGCCACCGCCCCCAGCCGTGATGGCAAGGCCAAGGCCGAAGATGTACCCGCGCATCTGGCCGGCGAAATGGCCCGCGCTATTCTCACCGGCAGGCGTTACCCACACAGCCTGCTGGCCACCCTGATCATGCGCATGCGCGCCGATGGAGACATCTCCGGCGTGCGTGTCGCGCTGTGCAAGGCCGTTCTCGCCCGCGAGTCACGTCTGGGCGGCAAAACCAACCCCGAGGAATTACCCATGAGTCTCGACAAGGAAGCCGGCAACCCCGGTTATCGCCTGGGCCGATTGTTCGCCGTTCTGGAAAGCGCACAGCGCCTGGCGCTGGGTGACAAGGTCAACGCCACCATTCGCGACCGCTATTACGGTGCGGCATCCGCCACGCCTGCCATGGTGTTTCCGATGTTGCTGCGCAATACCCAGAACCACCTCTCCAAGATACGCAAGGACAAGCCCGGTCTGGCCGTTAACCTCGAACGCGACATCGCCGAAATCATCGACGGTCTGCAAAGCCAATTTCCACGCAGCCTGCGCCTGGAAGACCAGGGCCGTTTCGCCATCGGTTACTACCACCAATCCCACGCCCGCTTCGCGCGCAATGCCGACACGGAACAACCCGAGCAAGGAGCACAAGAATGAACGCCATCGCCAACCGTTATGAGTTTGTCTATCTGTTCGACGTCACCAACGGCAACCCCAACGGCGACCCGGATGCCGGCAACCTGCCCCGTCTCGACCCGGAAACCAATCAAGGCCTGGTCACCGATGTCTGCCTGAAGCGCAAGATCCGCAATTACGTAGCGCTGGAACAGGAAGGCGCGCCGGGTTACACCATCTACATGCAGGAAAAGTCGGTGCTGAACAATCAGCACAAACAGGCCTACGAAGCATTGGGCATCGAATCCGAGGCCAAGAAACTGCCGAAGGACGAGGCCAAGGCCCGCGAGCTGACCAGCTGGATGTGCAAGAACTTCTTCGACGTGCGCGCCTTCGGCGCAGTCATGACCACCGAAGTCAACGCCGGCCAGGTGCGCGGGCCGATCCAGATGGCATTCGCCACCTCCATCGATCCGGTCCTGCCCATGGAAATTTCCATTACCCGCATGGCGGTGACCAACGAAAAGGATCTGGAAAAAGAACGCACCATGGGCCGCAAGCACATCGTTCCTTATGGCCTGTATCGCGCCCACGGTTTTATCTCCGCCAAGCTGGCGGAGCGCACCGGGTTTTCAGAGGACGATCTCGGCCTGTTGTGGCGTGCGCTGATCAACATGTTCGAACATGACCGCTCCGCCGCTCGCGGCGAGATGGCGGCCCGAAAACTGATCGTCTTCAAGCACGAACACCCCATGGGCAATGCGCCGGCGCATGTGTTGTTCGATAGCGTCCAGGTCGAGCGCGTGGAAGGCGAAGCAAATACCCCGGCACGCAGCTTCAAGGACTACAAGATCAGCGTGAATGCCGAAGCCCTGCCGCAGGGTGTCGGTGTGATCGAGCTGTTGTAAGGCTGGAGGCGGAAGTATGGACGACGACAACCTCATCCCGATTTCCGCCCTGCAGCATTACCTGTACTGCCCACGCCAGTGCGCACTGATCCATGTCGAACAGCTCTGGGCGGAGAACCGCCAGACAGCCGAAGGCAAGCTGCTCCATGAGCGGGCGGACCGGCCACAAGTGGAACAGCGCCATGGCGTGCGAACGATAACGGCCATGCCGTTGATCAACCTGACGCTGGGCATCACTGGCATAGCCGATGTGGTCGAGCTTCACCAAGGGTCGGAAGGCGAGCGCGCGTTTCCGGTGGAGTACAAGCGCGGTCGCCCCAAATCCCACCGCGCCGATGAAGTCCAGCTCTGCGCGCAGGCGCTCTGCCTCGAAGCAATGCTTGGCCATCCCCTTGAACAGGGCGCGCTCTTCTATGGCCAAACGAGGCGGCACGTCCAAGTGATCTTCGACGCCGAACTGCGCCAGCTCACCCAGGATGTCATCCACGCCACCCGCAGCATGATTGATTCAGGCCGTACCCCCTTGGCCGAATACCAGGCCAAGCGCTGCGATGCCTGCTCATTGATTGAGCTATGCCAGCCACGCTTGCTCAAGCACAGCCACGACGTGCAGACGTGGCTGTATCGGCAACTCACGGAGGAGGCCTGAACCATGCGCCGTCAACTCAACACGCTCTATGTAACCACCGAAGGCGCATGGCTGCGCAAGGATGGCGCCAATATCGTCATGGAAGTGGAAGGTGAAGTACGCGGTCGCCTGCCGGCTCATATGCTGGAAAGTCTGGTGTGCATCGGTCGGGTCCTGGTTTCCCCGCCGTTACTGGGCTACTGCTCTGAACAAGGCATCAGCGTTTGCTTCCTGACACCCAACGGCAAATTTCTCGCCCGTGTCGAAGGGCCGGTATCCGGCAACGTACTGCT
The DNA here is from genome assembly GCA_023389535.1 of Pseudomonadota bacterium. Classification (GTDB taxonomy): domain Bacteria; phylum Pseudomonadota; class Gammaproteobacteria; order Burkholderiales; family Burkholderiaceae_B; genus UBA6240. Next base: position 3,243 of record JAEWEH010000093.1, on the reverse strand, counting down.
GCGCCGCGAACAGTACCGGCGCAGTGACGACCCGCAAGGCTGCGCCGCTATCGTGCGCAACCTGCTGATCGGCAAGGTGCATAACCAGCGTGCAGTCCTCGGACGCGCCCTGCGCGACCATGGAAACGCCCTCCCGGAGGAGGCGAGCGGTAAATTGATCCATGCGCGCCAACGGTTGAAGCGGATTCTCGACAAACTCCAGCAGGAGCCCACCCTCGATGTACTACGCGGCCTGGAAGGCGAAGCTGCGCAGGCCTATTTCGGCGTGTTCAATTCCCTGCTTCGTGTGAATAACCCAGCCTTGGCCTTCCACGGTCGCAGCCGAAGACCACCACTGGATGCGGTCAATGCGCTCCTGTCATTTCTCTACACGCTGCTGACACACGATTGCCGCTCGGCGCTAGAAACGACAGGACTCGATCCCGCCGTAGGCTTTCTCCACCGAGACCGTCCTGGCCGTCCCAGCCTGGCGCTGGATCTTGTGGAGGAGTTCAGGCCTTTGCTGGCGGATCGGCTGGCCTTGTCGTTGATCAATCGTAAACAGCTGGGTGAACGCGACTTCCGCACGCTCGACAATGGCGCCGTACTGCTCAAGGACGAGGCGCGCAAGACGGTGCTCACGGCTTACCAAGAGCGCAAACGCGAAGAATTGCGCCATGTGTTTCTTGAGGAAAAAGCGCCCATCGGGCTTTTCCCCGCCATTCAGGCGCAACTTCTGGCTCGCCATCTACGCGGCGATCTGGATGCCTATCCCCCTTTCCTCTGGAAATGAGGTCACTTCCATGATGGTTCTAGTCAGTTACGACGTAAGTACTCAGGAGGCAGGCGGTGACAGGCGTCTTCGCCGACTTTCGAAAGCTTGTCGCGATTACGGCCAGCGTGTTCAGTATTCGGTTTTTGAAATTGAGGTAGATAGCGCTCAGTGGACCTTTCTCAAACAGCGCCTGTGTGACTTGATCGATCCCGAACAGGACAGCCTTCGCTTCTATTACCTCGGTAAAAACTGGCAAACTCGCGTCGAGCACGTGGGTGCCAAACCCGTGCTCGACTTGCATGGCCCGCTGATTCTCTGATGCCTTCGTTTGCGAACCCAAAGCGACCGGCAAAAAACCGAGAGGTTCGCACTTCTCTAAACCATTGATGCACAAATAAAAATCTACCCTGAACTTCCCGCCTCAGCATCAAATATGTGCTCCTACCACCGCTTCGCCAAAAAGCTGCATTTTCTTCTTTCGTAGCAACAAGTTATAAGGACGGCGTCGCGCCCCGCGTGGGCGCGTGGATTGAAACTTGCCGGACACAGTGTCAGTGTCGGCCGCTACAACGTCGCGCCCCGCGTGGGCGCGTGGATTGAAACCTTCTCGGCGCTCGCCAGCTCGTAGTAGTAGGCGGTCGCGCCCCGCGTGGGCGCGTGGATTGAAACGAGGCGTCCATCTTGACCAGCTCATCCCGCACCATGTCGCGCCCCGCGTGGGCGCGTGGATTGAAACCGGTGACGATGCACAACATAGGCAGCGTCGAGTCGTCGCGCCCCGCGTGGGCGCGTGGATTGAAACTTCTTTTCCTCGGCGCGCTCATGCATCTCATGCAGTCGCGCCCCGCGTGGGCGCGTGGATTGAAACGCTCTGAGGTCGATGTGAAGCGCGTTGCTCCCCGGTCGCGCCCCGCGTGGGCGCGTGGATTGAAACTTGGCGCGCTCGGCATAGAGGCTGAGTACCCGTAGGTCGCGCCCCGCGTGGGCGCGTGGATTGAAACCGCGCTTAACAGCCTCAAGGCACAGCCCGCGGACGTCGCGCCCCGCGTGGGCGCGTGGATTGAAACTCCATCAGCTCGCGCTGGTTGACCAGCACCCAGGGTCGCGCCCCGCGTGGGCGCGTGGATTGAAACTCCGCGTCGATCGCTGCTTCGTCCAGCTCCGCCAGTCGCGCCCCGCGTGGGCGCGTGGATTGAAACCCAGCCATAGCATCGCAACCAAGCAAGACCTGGGGGTCGCGCCCCGCGTGGGCGCGTGGATTGAAACTCCATCGTCACCGACTTGCCCATTTGCGTGCCCATGTCGCGCCCCGCGTGGGCGCGTGGATTGAAACATCTACGAGACGGACGATGGCCACATCGCCACCTGGTCGCGCCCCGCGTGGGCGCGTGGATTGAAACTACCTGACCGTCAACGACGCCCGCCTGATCAACGGGTCGCGCCCCGCGTGGGCGCGTGGATTGAAACCACAAGAAAGAGCGGGAGCTTCTGGATCGCATCGTCGCGCCCCGCGTGGGCGCGTGGATTGAAACCGCACTAACTGGCACCATCACCTGTTCGCCTGGGCGTCGCGCCCCGCGTGGGCGCGGGGATTGAAACATCGGCCAGCGTGGCGCCACCTGGCAGGCGGGTGGTCGCGCCCCGCGTGGGCGCGTGGATTGAAACTCGATCTCTTGCGACAGAAATTGCAGAGAACTAGCGTCGCGCCCCGCGTGGGCGCGTGGATTGAAACACCCTTGAACATCGGGAAAGCGGTCAGCTCCTTGTCGCGCCCCGCGTGGGCGCGTGGATTGAAACATGACCTGATAGCGCTGCGACGTGCTCACCCCTACGTCGCGCCCCGCGTGGGCGCGTGGATTGAAACAACTGGGACAGGCTCATATCGCTTCATTGGCGGGGGTCGCGCCCCGCGTGGGCGCGTGGATTGAAACGTCGCCATATGGTAGCACCACTCGGCGGTCAGAGGTCGCGCCCCGCGTGGGCGCGTGGATTGAAACCCTGCCGTGGACAAGTCCCGCGAAGCTTTCCGCGGTCGCGCCCCGCGTGGGCGCGTGGATTGAAACGTTGCTATGAGCGTTACTGGAGTCTCGGCTGATCGTCGCGCCCCGCGTGGGCGCGTGGATTGAAACATGGATGCTGTAAGATACGCGCTATGCCCGCTCGTCGCGCCCCGCGTGGGCGCGTGGATTGAAACGAGGCCTACCCCGACAGCGGCGGCGTCTGGACGATGTCGCGCCCCGCGTGGGCGCGTGGATTGAAACTATGAGCCCGACGCCGAGTGGCTAGATCCTCCCAGTCGCGCCCCGCGTGGGCGCGTGGATTGAAACCTCGTCGTGGTCACTACCCTGATTGCCTGGATCGCGTCGCGCCCCGCGTGGGCGCGTGGATTGAAACCACCCTCCCGCGCAACTTGCGGGTGTACAGCTCATGTCGCGCCCCGCGTGGGCGCGTGGATTGAAACTTCCCAGCTCCGAGCGGACTGATGCGCA
>JAEWEH010000050.1 GCA_023389535.1 Pseudomonadota bacterium | reverse complement strand
CGGCGGGGCCATATCAGCGGCCTGATCGGCCTGAATGGGGCGGGAAAGTCAACGCTGTTCAAGACCATCTATGGCTTTCTCAAGCCCAAGTCGGGTCGTGTGGTGCTCGACGGGCGCGATATTTCCGGCCAGGAACCCCACACGCTGATAGACGACGGCATTTGGTACATTCCGCAGGAATCCAGCCTTTTTCCCTTCCTGACCGTAGAAGAAAACCTGCGCCTGCCGCTGGAAGGCCGGCGCAAGCGCTATGGCGGGATGGTCGAGCAACGCTTTGCCGATACGCTGGACCGCTTTCCGGTCCTGCGCGAGAAACTCAAGGCGCAGGCGGGCGATCTTTCGGGCGGCCAGCAGAAGTCCCTGGAATTCGCCAAGGCCTATATGCTGCAGCCCCGCGTCTGCCTGATCGACGAACCCAGCATCGGCCTGGCACCCAGGGTGGCGGCCGACGTCTTCCAGTGGATCAGGGCTTTCGCCGAAGCCGGCATGGGCATTCTGCTGGTCGACCACAACGTGCGTCGCGTGGTGTCCATGTCGGATTACATTTACGTGCTCAGCCTGGGGGAAATCACGGCGTCAGGCTCACCGGAAGACTTTCAGGGCGATCTGCATGCCCAGGTGAAGGCATGGCTGGGCATCAACTTCTAAGAGCCTGGTGCCCTGCTTGAATCTTGGATGCTTGGGCGTCAGGGCTATTGAAAAACAGCAGCGATAACCACGGCTATCGCTGCTGTGTGCATGCCTGGCGAGGCCCGGCGTCCGCATAGGGGTGAAGCTTATTGCGGCGTCAGGCCGGCTTCGGCCACGACTTGCGCCCATTTCTGACGGTTCTGGTGCACCGTCTGGCGGAATTTTTCCGCTGACGAGACATGGATGGTATTGCCCGTGGTCGTCAGCCGCTGCGCCACTTCAGGTTGCTGTACGGCCTTGCTGGCGGCGGCATTGATTTTCTCGACCAGGGCCGGGTCCATGCCCTTGGGGCCAAACAGCCCGAACCAGATGTAGCTGTCGAAGCCGGGCAGCCCGCTTTCCGCTATCGTGGGAACTTCTTTGACGACCTCTATGCGCTTGGCGGTGGAAACGCCCAGAAGACGCACCGTGCCGGCCTTATACTGGCCCAGAACCGTCTGAACCTGGTTGAAGATGCAGCAGGTCTCGCCCTTGACTACGGACTGCAGCGCCTCGGGGCCGCCTTTGTAGGGCACATGGACCATTTTGAGGCCGGCGCGTGCGTTGAATTCTTCAAATGCCAGTTGTGTGCCGGTGCCCACGCCAGTAGAAGCGAAATTGTACTTGTTGGGGTTGGCCTTGACCTCGGCAATGAATTCTTCCAGTGTATTGACATTGATGACCTTCGGATTGATCGTCAGGACATTCGACACATCCACCAGGGGCGCGATGGGGGTGAAGTCTTCTTCCGCGTCGAAGGGCAGTTCTTTATAGATTGCGGGGTTGATGCCGTGCGTAGCCGCCGTGCCCAGCAAGATCGTATAGCCGTCGGGTTTGGCCCGCGCCACGGCGGCCGAGGCCAGGTTGCCGCCCGCCCCTGAACGGTAGTCGATGATCACGGGCACGCCGAGTGCTTGCTGCAGCGGTTCCTGTATGCCGCGCGCAATCACGTCCACGCCAGAACCCGCGGGGAAGCCCATGAGCATGGTGATGGGATGTTCGGGCCATTCGGCAGCGATGGCAGGTGCTGCGGCGAGGCTGGCACTTAGCGCCAGCGCCTTCGTCAGCCGGGAAAAAGTATTGAATCGCGCAAAAATGGAAGCCGCCATGTGAATCTAAGCCTTGGTCAATAGAGGGTAAATCGGCAGGTTATCAGTGGCGGCTTTAAACTCAAACGAATAAAAACTAAGTTATATATGACTTTCATCAATATGGAATCAGTCCTGTAGTGGAAAACGCACACGAATCTCAGCCGCGCTATACCGTCGGGCTGTTGATCTTCTCCAGCATCGCGATCTTGCTGTTCGTCCACCTATATGCGCGCGCCGCGGGCGACGCCAAGCTGCAGGGCGCCCTGCTGTGGGGCGTTGTGGCCGCCACTGCCACCACTCTGGGCACCTTGCCGATTGTGTCGACGCTGCGGCTGTCCCAGCGTGCGAGCGACGCCATGCTGGGCTTTGGCGCGGGCGTCATGCTGGCGGCCAGTTCCTTTTCGCTGATCATCCCGGCGCTGGCCGCCGCAGAGTCCCAGGGGCCGTGGCGGGCCAGCGCAGTAGTGGGCGGCGGTATCTTGCTGGGCGCGCTGGCCTTGTTGCTGATGGATCGCATGATGCCGCATGAACACTTTGTGAAAGGGCTGGAAGGATCCCAGGCCCGCAAATTGAAACGGGTATGGCTGTTTGTGCTGGCCATCTGCCTTCATAATTTCCCGGAAGGCCTTGCCATAGGCGTCGGCTTTGCCGCCGCCGACGACGTCGGCGCCCGAGCCTTGGCCACGGGCATCGCCGTCCAGGACATCCCCGAAGGGCTGGTGGTTGCGCTGGCGCTTGTCAGTGTAGGCTACAGCCGCGGCCTGGCCGTAAGCATCGCCTTGCTGTCCGGCTTGATTGAACCGCTGGCGTCGGTGCTGGGTGTCGCGGTCATCGGCCTGTCCGTCAAACTGTTGCCCTGGGGCTTGGCGGCGGCAGCCGGCGCCATGCTGTTTGTGATCAGCCACGAGATCATTCCGGAATCGCATAGGCAGGGGCACGAATCCGCGGCCACCGTTGGGCTGATGGTCGGTTTCGTGCTCATGATGTTCCTGGACACCGCCTTGGGGTGATGCCCGGCACGGATGGCATGCGGCCGCACGCGACGGCATGCAGCTTGCTGCGCACGCGTTGGCCATGCCGCCTAAGCGCGGCATTTTTCAAGCCTCGAAAAAAGGAGTTCGACATGGGTAAATGCGATGCCTGCGGGAACGAATATGACAAGGCCTTCCAGGTTACGAAAGAGGGACGCACGCACACTTTCGACAGCTTCGAATGCGCTATCCATACATTGGCGCCCGAATGTGCGCACTGCGGCATGAAGATCATCGGGCATGGGCTGGAGAAGGAGGGCGCGATGTATTGTTGCAATCACTGCGCCGAACAGCGCGGTGTTACCGAACTGCGTGACCGCGCCTGAAGAACCCGCCTGATGTCCGGAGCGGGGTCCCTAAGATGCCGCGGACGCGGCCGGCGCGCGGTCGGACGCGCTGATATCAAGCCATTGTGCCAGCGGCATCGGCTTGGCGAACAGGTAGCCCTGCATGGAATCGCAGCCATGGCGGATCAGGAATTTCGCCTGCTCGTGCGATTCGACGCCTTCCGCGACGACCTTCAAGTGCAACTGCTTTGCCATGGCCAGGATCAGTTTGATGATGGCGGCATTGTCTGCATCACAGGGGGTGTCATGCAGAAAGCTTTTGTCGATCTTCAGTTCGTATAAGGGGAAGCGCTTGAGGCTGGTCAGGTTGGAATAGCCGGTGCCAAAGTCGTCGATCGAGAAACGTATCCCCAGTTTGCGCAATTCCGTCATGCGATCGATGGCTCCCTGGATATCTTCGATCAGTACGCCCTCGGTGACCTCGAATACCAGGCGATCGGGCGGAGCGCCGGTTTCCTGCAGGATGTCGCGCACCCTGCTGGTGAAATCATGCTGGTGGAATTGGCGCGGGCTGACATTGACGGACAACGGATAGGTTTGCCCGGCCGCATCCAGTTCCAGCAGGGTAAGGCATGCCTGCTGCAATACCCAGTCGCCTATCCGCTGGATGATGCTGGTTTCTTCGGCAATGGGGATGAAGCGCCCGGGCGGAATCGGGCCTTGGGTAGGGTGTTGCCAGCGTATGAGCAGTTCGGCGCCCACCGGCCGGTGCAGGTGGTCGAACTGCGGTTGTATCGCCATGCGCAACTGCTCGGTACCTATCGCCAGCACCAGGTCTTGCTCCAGCGTCAGCTTTTCTTCCATGCCGGCCTGCATGCTGGCCTCGAAAAAGGCGACCCGGTTGCGGCCGGATTCTTTCGATCGGTGCATGGCCGTATCCGCCTCGCGCAATATGTCCTCGGTGGATTTGTCGTCCGGGCGCAGCAATGTAAGGCCTATGCTGCCGCCCGAAAAGATCGGATGTCCTTCGATATGCAGCGATTGTTCCAGCGCATTGCGCAGCTGTTCGGCAATGGTGATGGCTTTGCGGGCGCTGTCATCGGCGGTATGCCCCAGCCGTTCCAGCAGGACGGCGAATTCGTCCCCGCCGATACGCGCCACCGTGGCGCCGGATGGCGCGATGTTCAGCAGGCGTTGGGCGGTGTCGCGCAACATCGTATCGCCCGCCGCGTGGCCGCGAGCATCGTTGACGCGCTTGAAGTTATCCAGATCTATCAGCAGCACGGCCCCGAATAAACCGCTTTTGCGGACGGCTTCGCGGGTATGGTCCATTCTTTCGATCAGCAGGCGTCGGTTCGGCAGTTCGGTCAGGGGGTCATAGAATGCCAGCCGGTGGGCCGTGCGCTGGGCCGCCTTATGCTGAGTAATGTCGGTGGAAATGCCGCAGAGGGAATCGACGGTTCCTTGTGCGTCACGCAGTGGAATCTTGATGGAAAAAAAGACTTCGGCGGGTCCGCCCTTGCCCATGGCGCCTTCTTCTTCCTCGGCGACACGTTCGCCCCGATTGATGACCCGCAAGTCGTTCTTTTGTACTTGAGCAAGCGCGGGGCCATTGAAGAAGTCCTGGTCCTGGCGCCCGATGATGTCGCCTGGCCGCAAGCCGAAATACTCGCAACGCTTGCGGTTGACGTACCGGTATTTCAAGTTCTGGTCTTTGATGTAGATGTGGGCGTCCACGCTGTCCAGGATAGTGTTCAACCGGTTTTCGCTGGCCTTCAAGGCCTTTGCCTGGCGGTTCAGCCGCAGCATGAGCGCGGCGGCGAATACAAGCGCCAGCGCGAGCAGCACGGCAAGCGCGCCCATGCTCCACCAAAAAGAAGCGGGCAAGTCGTCGTAGCGGGGCGGGGCCAGGGGCTGCGATTCCGCCTTGACCGCAGGAGCAAGCAGCACCGCGATCAGGGGCAAGGTGGCGATTCGTGCAAGGCTGAGTCTTTGGCGGGGTCGTGTTCCGGTGCTCATGGCCTGGGTGTGTCTCGGTTGAGTGCCGTCCGACGCGGGATACGCATTACGGCAAAGGGAACAGACTGGCAACATCAATCGCATTTCAATGATCTCGTCGCATCGTAGAAGCGTGTCAGGGATTCGTCAAGCGGCACATCGGTCCGGGCAAGGGTTCGAAGTAGCCGTAGCTAGGGCAAACCCCGATGAAAAACGTTTGTTTCAAAATTGAAATTAGATGTAGCATATGTTTTTTTGACGACGGACGGCTGCCATGGTGCTTGCGGCAAATACGCCCCAAGAGCGGTTGCTGGCGGTTTTCCCGCAACTGACGCCTGAACTGCAGCGCGCTGCGCGCTGGGTCAGCGGCCATCCGGCCGAAGTCGGGCTATGGTCCATGAGACGGCAGGCACAAGCCTTATCGGTATCGCCCGCCACGATGCTGCGTCTGGCGCGGGCGGCGGGCTATGCCAGCTACGACAGCTTTCGGGCGCCTTTCCAGCAGGCGCTGACCTCGGGCGAAAGCACGTTGCGACAAAAGGCGGCCAAGTTGCAGGCAGTGGATTCGAAGAAAAAAGCCCAACCTGCGCATGACGTGCTGGCGGAATTGCAAGGCCGGGCGGTGCAGTCGGTCTGCAAGCTCAATACGCCGGCTCAGCTGGATGCCGCCGCGCGCGCCATGATGCAGGCGCGTGTGGTGGGCTTCCTGGGGTGGCGATCCAGCTTCGGTACGGCGTTTCAAATGCGCTATGCCTATCAGCTGGTGCAGAGCAATGGCATGTTGCTGGATGGTGCGGGCGGCACACTGGACGAACAAGCGGAAATCCTGGCGGATGGAGATGTCCTGGTGGCCATCGGTCAGGCGCCGTACGCCACGCCCACTGTGCGCGTTGCGCAAGATGCGGCCCGGCGTGGGGTGGTCCTGATCGCGTTGACGGACGACGCCTTGGCGCCGCTGTCACTGTATGCTGCGCATGTGCTGCTGTTCCAGTCGGAATCCAGCGCTGGCGCGGGCTCGCCCAAGGGGCCCGGATCGTTCTTTCATACCATGGCCGGGCCCTTGGCTTTGGCCGAACATTTGGTCGCGCGGTTCGCAGCCATCGGCGGCCAGGGGGTGTTGGGCCGCCTGGACGCTGTGGAGCAGCGCCTGCGCAACGACCAAGCTTATTGGAATCAGCGGGGGAAGCCCTGAAGGCTCCTCGTTTTAAGTACTGCGCCGGTAGTCCGCTGGCGCAAGATAATCAGGGGAAGGACCCCAAGGAGAATCTGCATGTTGAAATTATTCAAGCAAGCCAGTGCCAAACGGCTCGCACTGACGGCTGGCGCGGCAGCGATGTTCGCCGCTCTGGCCTCGCCCTTGCCGGCTGCGGCGCAGCAAAAGTTCGTCAGCATCGGTACGGGCGGTGTCACAGGCGTATATTACGCCGCAGGCGGGGCGATCTGCCGTTTGGTCAACAAGGATCGCGCCAAGCATGGTGTGCGTTGCTCGGTGGAATCGACAGGCGGCTCCGTTTTCAACGTCAATACCATCAAGGCAGGCGAACTCGACCTGGGTGTAGTCCAGTCTGACGTCGGCTTCAATGCGTACAACGGCGAAGGCCAGTTCAAGGATAGCGGCGCATTCAAAAAGCTGCGCTCGGTATTTTCGCTGCATCCCGAGCCCTTTACCTACGTCGTTCGCAAAGAAGCGAACATCAAGGGTTTCGACGACCTGAAAGGCAAACGCTTCAACGTGGGCAATCCCGGCTCGGGCACGCGCGCTTCCATGGAGCAATTCCTGAAGGCCAAGGGCGTAGACCTGAGC
>JAEWEH010000047.1 GCA_023389535.1 Pseudomonadota bacterium | reverse complement strand
CAATTCAGGTTTGGGCCAAGAAATCGACGTGAGTCTTTACGAGCCCTTGTTCCGGCTGGTGGAGTTCCAAGCGATTGCGTACGACCAGTTGGGGCTGGTGCGCGAACGTATCGGCAACCGGTCTATTACTGATTCCCCGCGCAATGCCTACAAAACGCGTGACGGGCGATACATCACCATCTCCGCCAGCACACAAAAGAGCTTCCAGCGCATGCTGGACGCCATGGGCATGTCCGGCCTGGGAAGTGATCCCCGTTTCTGCGATGGCTTGGCCCGTCAGCGTAATGCGGATGATCTGGATGAACTGGTTGCTAATTGGTTCTTGGCTTACGACTTCGACGAGGCATTGCGCATTCTGGAAGAGGGTGAAGTGGTCAATGGCCCCATCCTGACGATTGCCGATATCTTCAAGGATCCGCATTACTTGGCGCGCAAGACGATCGCCAAGATCAAGGATGCGGATTTTGGCGAGCTCGCCATGCCCAATGCCACCCCTCTTATGAGCCGCACGCCAGGCGAGGTTCGACACCCCGGGCTGCCGCTGGGATGCGAGACGGATGCCTTCTATCGCGATGAGCTCGGCTTGAGCGATGCCGATCTGGCGCGCCTGAAATCAATGCAAGTTATCTAGGAATGCGACCATGAGCAATTTCGACAAGGTATATATAGTCGGCGCGGGACAGACAAAATACGAGAAAAAGACGGACAAGCATGTCATCCGCTTGATGTGGGAAGCGGCCGATCTGGCTTTGCAGAATGCCGGCCTGCAATGGTCGGACGTGGACGGCCTGGGCCAGACCTGCTTTACGCTGGCGCCCGAGAATGTCACGACGGTGGCGGAGCATTTCGGCATTCAATGCAAGTTCATGTTCCAGGGCCTGTATGGCGGCGCATCGGGCTGCATAGGCATGCACCACGCCGCCCGCGCCATACAGGCCGGGGATGCGGATTGCGTCATTATCCTCGCCGCGGACGCATTCAACGTCGATAGCCATATGAACATGAACCGCAGCGCCGGTCAGCACGACTATATGGGTGTGTGGGGGTATGGCGCGGCCAATGGCGTGTTTGCGATGCAGACGCGGCTGTACATGGAGCGCTACGGCGCCAAGGCCGAGGACTTCGGCCGGCTGTGCATCGCGTTTCGCGAAAACGCCCGGTTGAATCCTAATGCACTGCTGCGCGGCGAAATGACCATGGATGACTACCTGAATGCGCGTCAGATTGCGGACCCCTTGCGTTTGTATGACTGCGTACTGCCCTGCTGCGGCGCCGATGCAGTGGTGATGGTGAGCGAAAAATTGGCCCGCCGCTTGTCCGGTCCCAAGAGCCGGTTCCTGGCCGCCGGCGAGATGCACAACTATCCCGCCCACGATATCTACGCGTTGAGCGCCGGCTGGGAAACATTCAGTCCGCGCATGTGGGAACAGGCGGGGCTGACACCGCAAGACATGGACATGGTGCAGCTCTATGACGACTATCCCGTGATGTGCTTCGTGCAATTGGAGGGCATGGGGTTCGCGCAGAAAGGGCAGGCCGCCAGGTTGTTCAAAGAAAACGATTGCACGGTGCGCGGCGCCTTCCCGGTCAATACCGGCGGAGGCCAATTGTCGGCGGGGCAGTGCGGTGCGAGCGGAGGCATGATCGGTGTCACCGAGGCCATTTTCCAGCTGCACGGGCAGGCTGGCGAACGCCAGGTGCCGGATGCGCGGCGGGCCGTGGTGAGCGGCTACGGCGCGGTGTCTTACGGCAGGGGTCTGTCGGCAAGCGCATGCATTCTTGAACGAGTTTAAAAAGGCTGAGCTATGAGCGATGAATTGAAACCACAACCGCGCATTAATGCCATCAATCGCCCTTTCTGGGCAGCCTGCAACGAGAACAGGCTATTCATTCAGCAATGCCAATCGCCCAGCTGCGGCAAATGGACCTACTTTCCGAGGGTTTGCTGCCCGCATTGCGGCAGTGGCGACCTCGCCTGGAGGGACGCCAGCGGCGAGGGGGAAATCAAGACTTTTGCGGTGATACGCCGTCCCCAGCATCCAAGCTTCTTTCCCGAGGCGCCTTACTACTTTATTGCCGTCCAGCTCAAAGAAGGGCCGTTGATGTACAGCCGGCTGCAACATCCTTACGAAGAGGACCTTGATCTGGTGGGCAGGAAGGTGTCGGTGGTCTTCACCGATCATGGGCCGCAACAAAAACTGCCGTTCTTTGCTCTTCAGAAAAATAGCGTCGCATAGCGCGCCGCAAGAAAGGCAAGTCGTTCAAAGGAGGAGGTCAAAGCAGGGGGCAATAAGTTTCTTGAGTCTTGTAGCGGTAATCGGCTTACTTATCAATCGGCACAGCGCTTACTCAGTGTAGGGCAGTGCTTCTTCGAGGCTTTCAAAATGTTTACTTTTCGCATGAAACACATCATCACTTCGTGTGCCGTCGTGCTGGGTTTGGGCGCAGGCATAGCGGTTAATACCCATGCTCAGGCTGCCGCATATCCCGACCGACCCATCCAGGTGATCATTCCCAATCCGCCCGGCGGCGGCACCGACACTTTGGGACGGCTCGTTCTGAATGCAGCGGCGCAGGACACAGGCTGGCAGTTGGTCGCCATGAACCGGCCCGGCGCTGCGGGCGCTATCGGCCTGGAGCAGGGCGCGCGCGCGGAGCCTGATGGCTACACCATTGTGCTGGGTGAAACCAGCAACTTGAGCATCAACCCATCGCTGTACAAGAATCTGAAATACGATCCCGGTACCGATTTCGCTCCCATCATTTCTATAGGCACCGTGCCGCTGGTGATGGTCGTGGGCGCAGATGCGCCTTATAAAACCGTGGACGAGTTTCTGGCGGCTGCGCGTAAGGGCGACTTGATCTTAGGTTCGGCGGGCAAAGGAACGGTGGGCCATCTGGCAGGCGCCATGATGGAAAGCGCTGCCGGAATCCAGTTGCTTCATGCGCCTTACAAGGGGGCGGCCCCGGCTCTGAACGACCTCATAGGCGGCCGTGTATCGGTGTTCTTCGGCTCATATCCTTCGGTGCGCAGCTACCTTGAATCGGGGCGTATCCGGGCCTTGGCGGTAACCTCGTCGGCTCGTGCCGATTATCTGGCAGCGGTGCCGACATTGGCCGAATCGGGCCTGCCTGGTTTCGAAGCCGTAGTATGGTATGGTTTTGTTGCTCCGGCGGGCATGGACAAAGCGCGTGTGGATGTATTGGCCAACGCGTTCGAGCAGACGCTGACTACGCCGGCCATGCGCAAGCGCCTGAACGATGATGGGGTAACAGTAGACGGCCGTAAAGGTGCTGCATTCGCCTCGTTTATTGCCGCGGAAACAAAAAAATGGGGCGATACGGTTGTATCGGCGAAGCTGCAGGCCGACTGAAGTCGGAGCGGCTGGCTTGTGCAATGTAGCGC
>JAEWEH010000473.1 GCA_023389535.1 Pseudomonadota bacterium | reverse complement strand
CCAACTGCGCGCGCAACATGGGGACGACATCCAGGCTGCGCGCGTCATCACGCGCGAGCGCGCCCTGGCGACCCTGAAAGCCAGCCCTTCCTGGAGCGAAGCTCTGGCGGTGCTGCCGGCCAACCCGCTGCCCGATGCCATAGTCGTCACATTGCGCGATTCACCCGAACTGGCCCAGCGAGCCACGACGCTGGCACAGGAATGGCGCAAGCAGGACGCGGTGGATTCGGTCCAGCTCGATAGCGACTGGGTGCGCCGGCTGGAAGCCATCCTGCGCTTCGTGCGCATAGGCCTGGGCATGCTTGCGGTCGGTGTGGCGATAGTGGTGCTGGCGACCGTCTTCAATACAGTGCGCATGCAAGCCCTGACGCAGCGCGAAGAAATCGGCGTGGCACGGCTGGTGGGCGCCACGGAATCCTTTGTGCGCCGGCCCTTCCTCTACCTGGGCGCACTGACCGGCATCGTCGCCAGCGGCTTGGCGGTAGCCCTGTCTTCACTGGCCCTGCATCCGCTCAATGCAGCGCTGGCGCGGCTGGCAAGCAGCTACGGCACGCACTTCGTGCTGCAGCTGCCGGATTGGTTCAGCTTGCTGCTGGCATCCGGGGTCGTGGCCATCCTGGCGGCCTTGTCCGCAAGGTGGTCGGTGACACGCAATACACGGGTGTAATGGCAATACCGGAACCCATCAAGCCTGGCCCCGGCCCCTTGGCAGATATTGTGGTCGCATGGCAACGGCGCCATGGCAGGCATCACCTGCCGTGGCAGGGCACGCGCGACCCTTATCGCATCTGGCTGTCGGAAATCATGCTGCAGCAGACCCAGGTGGCGACCGTCACCGCCTATTACCTGCGGTTTCTGCAACGCTTTCCCGATATCGCCGCCCTGGCCTCGGCCACGCAAGATGAGGTCATGCCTTATTGGGCTGGCCTGGGCTATTACGCCAGGGCCCGGAACCTGCACCGTTGCGCGCAGGTCGTCGTAGAACAATGGGGCGGCGCCTTTCCCGCCACATCCGCCCAGATTGCCCAGCTGCCTGGCATAGGGCGCTCGACCGCCGCGGCCATCGCCGCTTTTTCCTACGGCGAACGCAGCCCCATCATGGACGGCAATGTGAAGCGCGTGTTCACACGCTACTTCGGCATTTACGGCGAAACCAGCACGCGGCTTACGGAACAGGCGCTATGGACCACGGCCGAAACCCTGCTTGTGGCTGCCTCGCCTGATCTGGACATGGCGGCCTATACACAAGGGCTGATGGACCTGGGGTCCGAATGCTGCACGCGCAGCCGCCCCGACTGCCCGGTCTGTCCTTTGCGCGACGGCTGCTACGCCTACCGCAACGATAAACAGCAAGAACTTCCCACCCGAAAGAAGAAAAAGGCCAGCCCGGAACGGCAATGCACAATGCTGATCCTGGAGCACGACGGCTGCATCCTGCTGGAATTGCAGCCCTCGCCCGGCATCTGGGGCGGCCTGTGGAGCCTGCCGCGCTACGATGACGAGCCGCAGCTGCTGGCCGCCTGCGCAGATTGGGTGGACGCGCCGGCACGGGCGCAGCGCATGGCAGCGCTGACGCATGTATTCACGCACTTCAGGCTGCATATCGAGCCCTGGTACTTGAAAAACGCCGGGTCAGCATTGGCCCCCACTCTGCCGGACCAGACAGCGGATTCCGGACAGGCCGGGGCGCTGCCGGAAGTCGGCCCCGCGCGGCGTTGGGTGCCCATCGACGCCCTGGACGCTGCCGCCTTGCCCGCGCCGGTCCGCAAAATCCTGGATGGTCTGTATGGCAGCGTGGCGGATCGCGAAGCCCGCCAAGCCAGCCTGCCCCTATGCCAGCCCTGACAGGCTTGCGCAACGCCGAGCCGCCGGGGCAGGCGGCCACTATTGCCGCACGGGCCTGTAGCGGCTGATGCTCATCAATATCCCGCAGGCCGCGCCCAGGGTCAGCAACGCGGTGCCGCCATAGCTCATGAAGGGCAGCGGCACGCCCACCACCGGCAAAATGCCGGTCACCATGCCGATGTTCACGAATACATAGACGAAGAACATCATGGACATCGAGCCCGCCAGCAGACGGCTGAATTGGGTATGGGCCTTGAGGGCGATCGCCAGCCCGCGCACCACCAGCAGGCCGTATAGCGCAAGCAGCATAATGCCGCCGTAAAGGCCGAACTCTTCGGCATACACGGCAAAGACGAAGTCTGTCGTGCGTTCCGGGATGAAATCCAGATGGGCCTGGGTACCCATCATGTAGCCCTTGCCATAGATGCCGCCCGAGCCCACCGCTATCATGGACTGTATCGTATGGAAGCCTTTGCCCAACGGGTCCGAACTGGGATCCAGCAAGGTACACACGCGGTACTTCTGATATTCGTGCAATACCACCCAATCGACTTCGGGTCGGCAGATATCATGCTCGTAATACACCAGGGTGCCCAGGCCGGCCGCAACGATCAGCACGATGGGAATCAGCAATCGGAAAGACAGGCCGCCAAAGTAGATGACGCAGAAACCGGACCCGAACACCAGCAGCGCGGTCCCCAGGTCGGGCTGCAGGACGATCAGGCCAAATGGGATGGCCAATAATATCCCGGCGACGAAAAAGTCCAATACCCGCAGGCTGCCCTGGTTGCGATGGAAATACCAGGCCAGCATCAAGGGCACCGAGATTTTCAGCATCTCGGAAGGCTGGATGCGCACCACGCCCAAGTCTAGCCAGCGCGTGGCGCCCTTGCTGGTTTCACCGAAAAACTCCACGCCCAGCAACAGCGCCACCCCAATCGCATAGAAATAGGGCGCCAGCCGCATCAACAGCGGCGGGGGCACCATGGCGGCGCCCCACATGAAGGCAAACGCGATCACGAAGTTGCGCAATTGGTCGGCGAAACGCCAATCCGTGCCGCCGACTGCGGAATGCATGACCGTCAGCCCCAATATGCTCATCAGCACCAGCAGGGCCAGCAAGGGCCAATCGAAAGCGGTCAGCGCCTTCACGATCCAATGCATGATGCGTTTCATGGCCGACCCCGGTTGCCGATGGCAGCGCGCATGCGCCCCAGCGTGTGCGCTGTCTCGTCGGTTTGCGGCTCTTCCTCTTCGGGCGAGGGCATATCCTCGGGGCGCAACATGGCGTCCTGCGACTCGCCGCTGGCTCCCTCTTCAATGGGCCCTGCCGGTTCCAGCTCGGCCGGGGCCGCTTTGGCCTTGGCCAGGCGTTCAGGGGACAGCCAATAATCGAATACCGCGCGCGCGATAGGGGCCGCAACCGAGCCGCCCCAACCGCCGTTCTCCACAATCAGCGCCACGGCGATCTGCGGGTCTTCGATCGGCGCGTAAGCCATGAAGAGCG
>JAEWEH010000017.1 GCA_023389535.1 Pseudomonadota bacterium | reverse complement strand
CGCGGTCACGGCACGTGTGTGGGAAGGCCAGGCGGAAACCGTCGGCCTGGGTTCCGACACACCCACCTGGATCACGGTGCCGCGCGGCAAGGGCCCCGAAGTCAAGCCGCTGGCGCAGTACACCCAGCCGCTGATTGCGCCGCTGAAGAAGGGCGCCAAGGTAGGTACCGTGTCGCTGTCGCTGGACGGCAAGGTATTGCGCGAAGAACCGTTATTCGTGATGGATGATGTGCCCGAGGCGGGCTTCTTCGGCCGCATGGTCGACAAAGTGCGCCTGCTGTTTGAATGATGCTGTGCCGCATGGCCGGCATCGCGCAGGACGCGGTAACGGTCAGTGTGGCGGCGGGCAATGGGTCGGTGCATCGGTACCGGCGTGGCGACGCGCGGTGTGGCGACGCCCGGCGCATCGGCGCCCGGTGTATAGTATCTGCAGAGGGCGGCGTGAGCCGCCCCTTATCCGTTCATACAAGGCAGAAAAATGATCCCTGATGTCGATAATGACAGTATTGTGTATTTGAATGGCGAGTTCGTCCGGCTGGGCGATGCCAAGGTTTCTGTGCTCGATCGCGGCTTTATCTTCGGCGACGGGATCTACGATGTGGTGCCGGCATACGGCGGCAAGCCATTCCGCATGGACGGGCACCTGGCAAGGCTGGAACGCAGCCTGGCGGCCATAGATATCAAGGTCGACCTGAAGCGGGCCGACTGGGAAGCGCTGGTGGCCGATCTGTTGCAGCGTTCCGGACTGAGCGACTGCATGGTGTACATACAGGTCACGCGCGGCGTGGCCAAGCGCGATCACAGCTTTCCGAGCAATACCCGACCTACCGTGTTCTGCATGGTTTCCCCTTTTGTGCGGCCTGGCGCGCAGGCGCGCGAAGAAGGCCTGTCCGCAGTCAGCCTGCCCGATACGCGCTGGCTGCGCTGCGAGATCAAATCCGTGTCGCTTCTGGGCAATGTGCTGGCCAAGCAGCACGCGGTGGATGCGGGCGTGGACGAAGTCCTGCAGTTTCGCGACGGCTACCTGACGGAAGGTGCGTCCTGCAATATCTGGGTCGTCAAGGATGGCGCCTTGCTGGCCCCCCCACGCAGCAACCTGATTCTCGAGGGAATCCGCTATGGTTTGCTGGAAGAGCTTGCCGAGGCGGCAGGCATACCCTTCAACGCGCGCCCGATTTCCCAGCAGGAAGTGGACGAGGCCGACGAGTTGATGCTGTCTTCCGCCACCAAGGAACTGCTGCCCATTACCACTTATAACGGCAAGCCAGTGGGCGCCGGCAAGCCGGGCGCCGTCTATACGGCCTTGCGCGCCGGTTACGACCAGGCAATTGCCGCACTCTGACGAGGCTGCCCGCCCCGGTGCGGCAGTGCGGGGGCGGGCTTACATGCTATGCAATACATACCGCCGGAAGAGTCACTGATCGAATACCCTTGCGACTTCCCCATCAAGGTCATGGGCAAGTCGCACCCTGATTTCGCGCAGAACCTGACTGAACTGGTGCTGGGGTTTGATCCTGGCTTCGATCCCGCCACGGTCGAGATGCGCCCCAGCAGGAGTGGCAAGTATATCGGGCTAACCTTCACCATCAGGGCGACGTCGCGCGAGCAACTGGACGATCTGTACCGCGCCCTGCACGCTCACCACATGGTGTCCATCGTCCTTTGAGCCATGATTGACGCACAATGGCTGCGGCGGCCCAGCGCTTACCTGCCCGTATGGGAGGCCATGCGCGACTTCACCAATGCACGTACGGCCGATACCCCCGATGCAATCTGGCTGACCGAGCACGAGCCGGTCTACACGCTGGGGCAGGCGGGCAAGCCCGAACATATCTTGAACAGCGCCGGCATTCCCGTGGTGCACTGCGACCGGGGCGGGCAGGTGACCTATCACGGGCCAGGGCAAGTCATGGTGTATTGCCTGGTCGACCTGCGCCGCATGAAAGTCTTCGTGAAGGAATACGTGGCGATGCTGGAAGACGCAGTCATCAATACGCTGGAACAGCTGGGCGTGGCGGGCGCCTGCCGCAAGCCGGGGGCGCCGGGGGTGTATGTGCCGGTTACCCGGCTGCTTTCGGGGTCGGATGCAGGCGCGCAATCGCAGGCGGCCCGGTCCGCGCAAATCACTGATGCCGGGGGCGGTGCCGAACTGGCCAAGATCGCCGCGCTGGGCATCAAGGTGCGCAATGGCTGCGCCTATCATGGCGTGGCGCTCAATGTGGATATGGATCTGAGCCCCTTCCTGGGAATCAATCCTTGTGGTTACCAGGGCCTGAAAACCGTGGATTTACGCGCCTGCGGCGTCAAGGCGACGGTGCAGGATGTCGGCGAGCGGATGGCCGCCCGCCTGGAGGATATATTCGCCCATACAACGGCTTAAGGAGGCGCAAGCATGTCGACGGATGACAAGGTGTTATGGACGGACAAGGCTGATGGCGTGGTGACGCTGACCTTGAACCGGCCCGATCAATTCAATGCATTATCGGAAGCATTGCTGGACGCGCTGGAAGCAGCGCTGGCCGATATCGCGCAGGACGATACGGCGCGTTGCGTGGTGCTGGCGGCCAATGGCCGGGCATTCTGCGCGGGGCACGACTTAAAGCAGATGCGCTCCAAGCCGGACCAGGATTACTACGAGCGCCTGTTTGCCCAGTGTGGAAAAGTCATGCAAAGCATCGTCGCGCTGCCCGTGCCGGTCATCGCCAAGGTGCAGGGCACGGCGACGGCGGCCGGTTGCCAGCTGGTCGCCAGCTGCGACTTGGCGATCGCGGCCGACACCGCCAAGTTCGCCGTATCGGGCATCAATGTGGGCTTGTTCTGCTCGACGCCCGCGGTGGCGCTGACGCGCAGCATCCCCATGAAGCAGGCTTTCGAAATGCTGATCACCGGCCAGTTCATCAGCGCGCAGGATGCGGCCACACAGGGCCTGATCAACCGCGCCGTGCCGTCGGACCAGCTGGACGCCCAGGTGGCCGGGCTGGTCCAGGCCATCTGCGCAAAGAGCCCCGTGGCGGTGCGCACCGGGAAAAGCATGTACCAGCGCCAGCGCGGCATGAGCCTGGCCGAGGCCTATGACTATTCCGGCAAGGTGATGGCCTGCAACATGATGGCCGAAGACGTATCCGAGGGCATAGACGCCTTCATGCAGAAGCGCGCGCCCGTCTGGAAGGGGCGTTGATGCTCCACCCAGCCGCCGCAACGATCCTGCGCCGCGGCGGGGCGCACACACGATATGACACAATCCCCGGCTGGCTTCAGGGTGATTAGGCGGGCCGGGGGCGCGCGCGCTAAAATACCCGCAGCTTTGGCTAGCCGCCTGCGCGCTTTCCCGGCCGCTCCCGGCTTGCCTTTCTTTGAATGGCCAGGGGTGAAGCACCCCAGCCCTTTAGCACGCAGCCCATCCGGCTTGTGTTGCAGGAAACCGCATGACTACTCCCGTCGATGAGCAAGCAGTACGGAAACCCACCGTACGTCCCGCCGCCTACGATCCTACGCAAAAGCAGAAGTCGGGCGATAAAACTTCCCGCATCCCCATCAAGGTGGTTCAGGCCGAGCGCCTGAAAAAGCCCGAATGGATACGCGTCAAGGCCGCGGCGCCTGGTTCGCGTTTCTACGACATCAAGCGCATCCTGCGTGAACACAATCTGCATACGGTGTGCGAAGAAGCGTCCTGTCCCAACATCGGGGAATGTTTCGGCAAGGGAACGGCGACCTTCATGATCATGGGTGACAAATGCACCCGCCGCTGCCCGTTCTGCGACGTGGGCCATGGCAGGCCGGACCCGCTGGATGTGGACGAGCCCGTCAACCTGGCGCGCAGCATTGCCGCCATGAAGCTGTCCTATGTGGTGATCACTTCGGTGGATCGCGACGACCTGCGCGATGGCGGCGCGGGACACTTCGTGGAATGCATACGTAAGGTCCGCGAACTGTCGCCGTCGACACGTATCGAAGTCCTGGTACCCGACTTCCGCGGGCGCCTGGACCGCGCTTTGGGCATCCTGAACGAAGGGCCGCCCGATGTCATGAACCACAACCTGGAAACCGTGCCGCGCTTGTACAAACAGGCCCGCCCTGGGTCGGACTACCAGCATTCCTTGAAGCTGCTGTCCGAATTCAAGGCCTTGCATCCCGACGTGCCCACCAAGTCAGGCCTGATGCTGGGCCTGGGCGAGACGGACGAGGAAATCCTGGAAGTCATGCGCGACCTGCGCGCGCACAATGTGGACATGCTGACCATCGGCCAGTACCTGCAGCCCTCGGAACACCACCTGCCTGTGCTGCGCTACCCGCATCCCGATACCTTCGCAATGCTGGAACGCGAAGCCTACGCCATGGGTTTCACCCACGCCGCCGTGGGCGCCATGGTGCGTTCGTCCTATCACGCAGACGAACAGGCGCACAAGGCCGGCGTTGCCTGATCATTTTTAAACTGGCGGCCGTCTTTGCGCTGCGACAAAGACGGCGCGGCGGGGTGAGCGTTCAATAGGGGTGTACAGCCGGATGACCGGCAGGCACTGAAGGTATTGAACCATGCGCCCCCTGCATACCACGCTTTCTCGAACCACCCTGGCCCTGATGCTGCTGGCGGCGCTTGCCGGCTGCAAGCTGGGCGATGATGCCAGGCAAGCCGCCGATCTGGGTGCAACCATCGAGCCAGCAGCTCTGGCGGCTGCCGATGCAGCCCGTTCGTTTTCTTCAAGTCCCGCCCATTCCGCTGCTGCCGCCGATGCCGCCGTATGGGCCGCGTTGCCCGCGGGCCAGGTGGAATATTACCCCCCGGGGGAATACCTGAAAGGCGGTTATCCCGTCGCGCCGGACCCGGTCATGGCACGCTTTGAGCAGGGCCTTGCCATCATGAAGCGCCAGGTAAGCCAGGCGGAATATGCCGCTTGCGTGCAAGCGGGCGCCTGCCGGCCGCTGGACAAGATGCAGCGCGATTCCGTGTCGCCGGAATTGCCCGTAGTGGGCGTCAGCTGGCGCGATGCTACGGCCTATGCGGAATGGCTGTCCACCAAGACTGGCCGGCGCCATCGCTTGCCGGCTTACGAGGAATGGGTCTATGCGGCCGGGCCGGAATTCAAGGAAGACGTCATTCTGGAAGCCTTCGATCCCGCCGATCCCGCCCAGCGCTGGATAGCCGAATACAAGCTCGAGACCCAACGCAAGGCCGCGGTGGATGCAGCGCTACGGCCGTTCGGCGGCTTCGGCGAGAATGGCGCCGGCATGCAAGACATGGCGGGCAATGTCTGGGACTGGACCAGCACCTGCCACACACGCAGCAACCTGGATCTGGCCGACAACGTGATCCCTGGCTTGGCTGCTGGCGCCGGCCAGGGCGGCGACGCGATACCCGAAGGTCCGCAGTCGGTCGCAGGGGCGCAGAGCGGGCGGGAAAATTTCGCATCAGGGGCGCAAAACTGCGGCATCCGCGTCGTGGCCGGACCGCATCGCAGCTATATCGCCGACTTCATCCGCGACCCCAAGGGCGGGGCATGTTCGGTCGGCGTGCCCCCCAGCAACCTGGGTTTCAGGCTGGTGCGCGAAGACAGCGGCGGGGTCATTCGCCGGCCCTCTGCTTGATGGGCGGTATTGCATGTTTGCGCAGACGCAGATTCAATCGCCCATGCACTGCCGGACGGTGCTATGAAGTCTGTTGGTGCAGCGCTCTACCCATGGATGGGCACTGTGCGGATTGTCGGGCGCGGTGGCAAGCGGGGCCTTATGGAATGTCAGGACGTTTGCTTGGCTGGCGTACCGCTACCGCGCACCGTGGCGCCGCCTGCCGCAGGCTGTGGGCCTTCGGCCAGGCGGATCAGGTCGTCCAGCGCACAGATTACGATGCGCCTGCGCCCGCTGGAGACCAGGCCGCGCTCTTTCCAGGCGCTGAGCAATCGGCTGACCGTGTGCAGCGTGGTGCCGGTCATTTCGGCGATGTCTTGCCGAGTAATGGGGAAATTGATCAATATGCCTTCCGCCGTCTGTTCGCCGGATTGATCCACCAGGCGCAGCAGGGCGCGCGCCACGCGCTGTTCCACTTCTTCGGTGGACAGCTCTTGTATGCGGGTGTGGGCGTCTTGCAGGCGCTGGCCCACGGTTTGCAGGGCATTGGCGGCAAAGTAAGGGTTGCCGGCGATGAAATGATCCCATTCCGACGACGGCCAGCTGAGCGCCAGGCTTTCGTGCACGGCCAGGGTGGAGGCGGGATAGTGCGTGCGCCGCATGGCGCGCGCGATGCCGAACACATCGCCGGGTTGCACATAGCGCACCACGACTTGCTCGCCATCAGGCGTAGTTTGCACGACTTTCAGGTGGCCGTGCAGCAACACAAAAAAGCGGTCGGCCACCTCGCCTTGGCGGAAGGCGGCGTCGCCTTCGGCCAGCCGGTATACCTGCGCCTTTTCCAGCGCGGCATCCAGAGCGGCGTCGGGCAGGGAACGGAACAGGTCCAGGTGCTTGATCAGCGAGCGGCTTAATTGTGCAGGGGCCATCGTGTGTCCATGCGGCAGGGGATGATGTCGATTCTAGCATTGACCATGACAGATTCGACTGCGAAAAATCAAGGTGCATCAAGGCGTTATCCCAATTTCGGTCCATGCGTGGGAGCTGAGCTCCGGCAAGATGCAAAAGGGCGCTGCCGGATTGCCATGATGCTGGCCGACCTCATTAGGAGGGCGCGGGCCAGGCGCAAGGGATCTACGGACTTCCCGTCATGCTGCCGGCAGCGGTGGCGCGCTCGCGTGAAGTGGCTCGCTATCTCAGCCTTCGGCGAACGTCGATGCATCGGCAAGCGTCCCCAGGGCGTTGCCGGAGACGATGCGGTCTCGCATAGTGCAATATAGGTGCTAACCCTGATA
>JAEWEH010000470.1 GCA_023389535.1 Pseudomonadota bacterium | reverse complement strand
AGAAGTTATGGTGGTTATTGCTGGCGGTGCTGGCGATAACCTTCGGCGTCCTGGGGTGGAGCGGCGTCGAAGTCTACAAACAGGTGCCGCCCATACCGCAGCAAGTGGTCGCGCAATCCGGCAAGGTGTTGATGACGCATGATGATATCCTGGACGGCCAGACCGCGTGGCAAAGCACAGGCGGCATGCAGGTGGGATCCATCTGGGGCCATGGCGCCTACCAGGCGCCCGATTGGACCGCCGATTGGCTGCATCGCGAATTGCTTGCCTGGCTGGACCTGGCCGCTCGCGACACGGCAGGTGTGCCATTCGAACAGCTCGATGCCGAAAAGCAGGCAGTGCTCAAGGCCCAGCTGAAAACGGAATACCGCCGCAATACGCTGGATGCAGCAACGGGTGTGGTCACGGTGTCCGACCGGCGCGCCCAAGCCATGGCGCAGACCGGCGACTATTACAAGAAGCTGTACGGATCCGATCCGGAACTGCGCAAGACGCGGTCCAACTTCGCCATGAAGGAAGACACGCTGCCCAGCGCCGAACGCCGGCATGATCTGACCAATTTCTATTTCTGGACGGCATGGGCCGCGACGACCGAGCGTCCCAATAGCAAAGTCACCTACACCAATAACTGGCCGCACGAACCCTTGGTGGACAACCATCCCTCCACGGCTAACGTCATGTGGTCGATTGCGAGTGTGGTGCTGCTGATCGCCGGCATTGCTTTTCTGGTCTGGGGCTGGGCCTTCTTGCACCGCGACCATCCGGAACCTGCCGCACCCCAGCGCGATCCGTTGACGCTGGGAGGCCTGACGCCTTCACAGCGCGCATTGGGCAAGTATTTGTTCCTGGTTGTGGCGCTGTTTGTCTTCCAGGTCTTGTTGGGCGGCTTCACCGCGCACTACACCGTCGAGGGGCAGACTTTCTACGGCATCGATGTGTCGCAGTGGTTTCCGTATTCCCTGACGCGCACCTGGCACCTGCAGACGGCCTTGTTCTGGATTGCTACAGGTTTCCTGGCCGCGGGTTTATTCCTGGCGCCGGTCATCAATGGCGGAAAGGACCCCAAATACCAGAAGCTGGGCGTCGATATCCTGTTCTGGGCGTTGATCGTGCTGGTGGTGGGTTCCTATATCGGCAACTATCTGGCCATCAAGCACATCATGCCGGAAAGCCTGAATTTCTGGCTGGGTCACCAGGGTTACGAATACCTGGAGCTAGGCCGTGTCTGGCAGGTCGTGAAGTTCCTGGGCCTGGCGTTCTGGCTGCTGCTGATGTTGCGCGGCATGCTGCCGGCCTTCAAGAAGGAAGGCGACAAGAACTTGCTGGCGCTGCTGGCTGCCTCGACCATTGCGATCGGCCTGTTCTACGGTACCGGCCTGTTCTATGGCGAACGTACTCACATCACCATCATGGAATACTGGCGCTGGTGGGTGGTCCACCTGTGGGTGGAAGGCTTCTTCGAAGTGTTTGCCACCACAGCCCTGGCCTTCATCTTCTCGTCCATGGGTTTGGTGTCCAGGCGCGGCGCGACCATAGCCAGCCTCGCATCGGCCTCGCTGTTCATGCTGGGTGGCGTGCCGGGCACCCTGCATCACCTGTACTTTGCCGGAACCACCACGCCCGTCATGGCCATCGGAGCGACCTTCAGTGCACTGGAAGTCGTGCCCCTGATCGTACTGGGCTACGAAGCTTGGGAAAACTGGCGCCTGAAGAAACGCGCACCCTGGATGGAAGCCGTGAAATGGCCCCTGCTGTGCTTCGTCGCGGTGGCATTCTGGAACATGCTGGGCGCGGGTGTATTCGGGTTCATGGTCAATCCGCCGATCGCGCTGTACTACATACAGGGCTTGAACACGACGCCGGTGCACGCGCACGCCGCTTTGTTCGGAGTCTACGGCTTCCTGGCCATCGGTTTTACCCTGCTCGTGCTGCGCTACATCGTGCCTGGCTTCAGCTTCAATGAAAAAGTCATGCGCACGGGCTTCTGGGGACTGAACGCCGGCTTGGTGTTGATGATCGCCACCAGCTTGCTGCCCATCGGCATCATGCAGTTTCACGCCAGCCTGACCGAAGGCATGTGGTATGCGCGCAGCGAAGAGTTCATGCAGCAGCCGCTGCTGCAAACCCTGCGCTGGGTGCGGACCTTCGGCGACGTGGTGTTCATCGTCGGTGCGCTGGCCATCTTCTGGCAAGTGGTGCTGGGCGTGTTCCAAAGGCGCGCCCTTGCAACTGTGGGCTACGGAGCAACCGCCGCAGCGGAATAAGGGCGCGCTTGCCGCGGGAACGATGCGCCGGTTCGCCGGCGCATCCCCGGGCCGGGTCCATTACATGCTCTTTGTTGAAAGACCCATGTCCTGTGTTCGAGCGCAGGCCTGGGTCTTTTTTGTCGACTGGTCCTATCCCAGATGCGTTTCGGACGGCAGTTTTTCTTCCGTGGGCATGGAGACCAAGCCGTGCAAGATGCCGCAATCTTCTATGGCATGAGGGTTGGCGCACAGCTTGCGCAAGTCCAGCAATTGCGTACGCAGGCGCTGCAATTCCGCCAGACGCACATCCACATGGCTGATGTGCTCGTCCAGCAGCGCATTGACAGGCCCGCAATCACGACGAGGCTGGTCCATGAAGGCAAGCAGGCTGCGGATTTCGTTATGGGTCATGTCCAGCGTCCGGCAATTGCGGATGAAGCGCAATCGCTCCAGATGGCTGCGGTCATAGCGGCGGTAGTTGTTTTCGCTGCGGTGCGGGGCCGGCAGTAAACCTTCTTTTTCGTAGAATCGTATGGTTTCGGCGCCGCAGTTGGCGGCCGCGGCAAGTTCCCCGATCTTCATGGCGAGTCCTTCAAATATGCGAGTTGACCTTATAGTTACTTTAGGGTATTTGACGTCGTCATGCAATCAGAAAAACTGTTCACACGGCGGGCACATGAATTGCGACCACGGCCACCTGATGTTCGAGTCCGATGACGATGGGGCGCGGCCGGATACATTTATGCCGATGCGAAGATGTGCGTGGGATTATAATGTCAGCGACATTTCATTTGCTTGTTTGGATGGACGATGCTTGCATTAATTGAAGCCAAACGTGCGGGTTTGCTGCAGCGGCGGCATTGGCTGCCGAATATCATTGCCGGCATTATCGTCGGCGTCGTAGCCTTGCCCCTGGCAATGGCATTTGCCATTGCTTCCGGCGTCAAGCCGGAACAAGGCCTGTACACCGCCATCGTGGCTGGTGTCGCGGTGTCGCTGCTGGGTGGCAGCCGGGTCCAGATCGCCGGGCCCACCGGGGCTTTCATTGTCATTCTCTCTGGCATTGTCGCGCAGCATGGCGTCGAGGGTTTGCAGATCGCCACGCTGATGGCCGGCGTGATTCTGCTGCTCTTCGGCATCGCCCGCATGGGGGTCATCATCAAATTCATCCCGGCCCCGGTCATCGTCGGATTTACCGCCGGGATAGGCGTCATCATCTGGGTGGGGCAATGGAAGGATTTCTTCGGATTGCCGCCGGTCGCTGGCCAACATTTCCATCAAAAGCTATGGAGCCTGCTGCATTTACTGCCGCAGTTCGACCCTGCGACGACAGCGCTGGCGATCATTTCCTTGCTGCTGGTGATTTTCGCGCCGCGTATCCCGCGCATGGCGCGCGTGCCAGGGCCCTTGGTGGCATTGCTTGCGGCCACGCTGCTGCAGGCGGTGTTCAACTTCGAAAGCGTTGCCACCATAGGCAGTACATTCGGCGAGATCCCTCGCGGGCTGCCCGGCTGGATCTGGCCGGACATTACGCTGACCCGCCTGGTGGAACTTATAGGCCCGGCGTTTGCCATCGCCATGTTGGGCGCTATCGAGTCCCTGCTTTCGGCAGTGGTGGCGGACGGCATGGCCGGTACGCGGCACAATTCCAATCAGGAACTGGTGGGGCAGGGGGTGGCCAATATTCTGGCGCCGCTGTTCGGCGGTATTGCGGCAACCGGGGCGATCGCGCGCACGGCCACCAATATACGCAACGGAGGCACCAGCCCCATCGCCGGCGTGGTGCATGCCTTGGTGCTGGTGCTGGTATTGCTCGTGCTCGCGCCCCTGGCCGCCGGGATACCATTGGCCGCGCTGGCTGCCATCCTGTTCATGGTGGCATGGAACATGAGCGAAATTCGGCACGTGGTCAAAATGATCAAGCGCGCGCCACGGGCGGATGTGGTGATTCTGCTGGTGACTTTCGCGCTGACAGTATTCGCCGACCTGGTGGTCGCGGTCAACATAGGCGTGGTGCTGGCAATGCTGCATTTCCTGCGGCGCATGGCAGGGAGCGTGGTCGTGCGTCGCCAGGGCGAGGAAGACCTGGAGCACGAGCTTGCCAGGCAGGGGTTGGAACACCTGCCCGAGGGCGTCCTGGTGTATGCGGTCGAGGGGCCATTCTTCTTTGCGGCCGTTGACGCCTTTCAGCGGGCGCTGGCCGATACCCATACGGATCCCAAGATATTGTTCATCCGTCTTGCCCATGTTCCTTTCGTCGATGCGACGGGCCTGCAGGCGATCGAAGAAGCGGTCTCCGATCTGCAGGACAGAGGGGTACGTGTCGTCCTGGTCGAGGCCAATGCGCTGGTGTTGGGCAAGCTGAAGCGCATGGGATTGATTGATCGCCTGGGCCCCCAGGGCGTGGCGCCCACGCTGGCGGCGGCGCTGTCGGGCCACATTTCCGCCAACCAAGGTCCCTTGTAGCGGCCAGCGACGCGGTGCTGCGGGTTCAGGTGTCTTGACGGCCTTTGGCCTTGACTTTAGGGTTGGCCGTGGCGCCTGACTTGACATAGCTGGCGCCATGTTCCGCCAGGTAGTCGCGTATCAGTTGACGCACGACTTGCGAAGGGGTGATGTCCTGACTGGCGCACAGGCGTTCGAACGCTTTCTTTTTATTAGGGTCAATCAGGACAGTCAATCGGGCGGTCTTGTTTTCCATGGTTCGTATCTCAGCTTATGTTAACAAAATTATAATGAAATACGAGGATCTGTGAGCGCTAGGGGCCGTGGCTGATTTCCTGTGCAAGCTCTTGTTCCAGCGCATCTTTCAGTTGGGCCATCAGGTCGCCGTCCTGGGCGGTTCCCCGCGCGACCAGCTGGCGCACGGATGTGACGCGGCGGCTATCGTAGCGCCGGGCGCTGCCTAGCGCGGTTTCGTAGCGATTGGCGACTTCCGTGACGGCGTCGGTATCGACATTGACGAGTACAAGGGCGTGCACCAGGACGATCTGGTCGTCGGCCTTCGTGCTGCGCGGGTGTCGCCTCCACAGTTGCGCGGTGCCGGCGATTTTCCGGCA
The DNA here is from genome assembly GCA_023389535.1 of Pseudomonadota bacterium. Lineage (GTDB taxonomy): Bacteria > Pseudomonadota > Gammaproteobacteria > Burkholderiales > Burkholderiaceae_B > UBA6240. The sequence continues at coordinate 1,441 of JAEWEH010000470.1, read as the reverse complement.
TGCCGCGCCCGATCCTACGGCAAGGTTGTAGCGGCCATCGCAGAAGGAGCCTTCCACCGCCTGGGCACGGGCGACGATGCCCAGCCGCTGCAGCGCGCGGCTGACGATTTCACATAGCAGTTGATAAGCTTGGTCGGAATGGTCCAGGGGCTTGCCCTGAACGGCATAGGCCAGGCTGACATTCACGATGCCCGGTCCTTGCGGGACGATGCCGCCACCGGAATGGCGCAGGGCCACGGGCCAGCCTTCGCGGGCGAAGCCGGCGTTCACCGTCGTGAAGTTATCGAAACGCTGGTATGTGCGGGGAACCACCAGACTTTGGCCTGTCTCCCAGATGCAGGCGGCCGGGCCACTGGCGGCTGCGGCTGCTATCAGCAACTCATCGAAGCGCGCGTCCTGGGCGACCGGGTTGGCCGCGGGCAAAAGTTGAAATCGCATGGCAGCAGCAATGTATCACGGCCGAGGGACTGTTTTGCGCCTCGGCGCTTAAAAGCGGGCGGGCAGGAAGTCCTCGTCGCTCATCAATACATAGCGAATGGCGTCAATCAAGCCCAGCACGATGGCAAGGGGCGCGAAAAAATAGAAGATGATCAAGTAGGCGATACCCCAGCCGATCTGGCCCAGGTAGAATCGGTGCGCTCCCAGCCAGCCCAGGAACACAGCCAGCACGATGGCGATCTTGCGGTGATTGGTGGGCTTGCGCAACTCGTCGCCCTTGCTCTTGATGATCCACAAGCTGATGGGCACCGTCAGGATCAAGGCCACGACGACCTTGCCGGCGTGATTGCCGATGTATTCGCGGGCTGCGTAATAGATGTCGGAAAAATTATGGATGACCAGGCCGGTAAGGTGCGACAGCCATGCGAAGGCCTCGTAGGCGATGGTTTCGCCAAAGGTCAGCGCGACCAGGATCACAATAAAGACAGCGATGGCCAGAATGATTTTTTGCAGCATGATAGGGTGGGATCTCCAAGTACCGCCAGGCGACCAGTTTAATAAGTATTGCGGGCGATATTGTCAAGAAATGCTAGCGCTGGTCACAAAGCCGTCCCAGGCGCCACAAGGACGTGGTTTCTTGGGCTCGGGCGGCATGCAGGGGGTCGGTGGCGTCCGTGGTTTTGGGATGCGCCGGCCGGACATCCATCTTGTCCAGCACGCACAACCCCGCTTTCGCAATCGCTTCGGGCAGGAAATCAGGGCTGCGCAAGCCCAGATGCTCGGCCAGGTCCGACATGATCAGCCATCCTTCACCGCCAGGCCGCAGGTGGCTGGCCAGGCCGTTCAGGAAACCCAGCAGCATGCGATTGTCCGGATCATAGATGGCGTGCTCGATAGCCGTGGTGGGGCGCGCCGGCAGCCAGGGCGGGTTGCAGACGATCAAAGCACTATCGCCGTCCGGGAAGAGATCGGCCTTGCGCAATTCGATGGTATCTTCCAGGCC
>JAEWEH010000467.1 GCA_023389535.1 Pseudomonadota bacterium | reverse complement strand
CGTAATACGGGCGTTCCAGGTATACGAAAGGGATTTCTGTGATCGGCACGAACGCTTCGATTTCGACTGTCTGGGTGGTTCGGGGATAGGCTGCTGCAATTTCCTCGGGTGAAAGTATGACGTACTGTCCGTCCTCGTACTCAATGCCTTTGACAATATTTTCTTTGGTGATCTCTTCACCGGTGGCCTTGTTGATTCGCTTGTAGCCCACTGGGTCCATGCTGCGTTTATCCAGCCAATCAAAGTCCAGGCCCTGGTCCTGAGTGGCTGAATGCAAGGCAATGGGTATATGGACCAAGCCGAAAGAAATGGCGCCTTTCCATAAAGCGCGCTTACTTGACGTAGCCATAGCGTTCGCTCTCGAGTTCTTTGCAGCCGTGCCAGCAATTGTCATGCCGATCGCACCTTATGTTGATAATGCAAATCGTTTACAATCGCGTCTTTGGAATTCGAGACATGCGCCGCCTTCCCGGCGTCGCCGAACACAAAGGAGTGCTATGCGTAAATGGCTAGCTGGAGCGGTAATTGCCGCCATGGCATCGGCCGCGTCCCAGGCGGCAGTGCAACCGGAGGAAGTGGTCAAGACCTATGCCGACGTGGGTTTGGCGGCCTATCGGGACGCCTTGACGACCGCCAGGGATTTGCAAAAATCTATTGACGAATTGCTGGCTGCACCCAGCGCCGACACCTTGCAGGCCGCGCGTGCCGCCTGGATACGGGCGCGCGTGCCTTATCAGCAAACCGAGGCCTTTCGTTTCGGCAACCCTATCGTTGATGACTGGGAAGGGCGGGTCAACGCCTGGCCCTTGGACGAAGGCATGATCGACTATGTCGATGCCTCTTATGGCACCGATTCCGACGCCAATGCTTACTACGTTGTGAATGTCATCGCGAACAAGCAATTGAGCGTCGGAGGCAAGCCAGTGGATGCGGCGCAGATCACACCGACATTGCTGCGCGAAGTGCTGCACGAAGCCGACGGCAACGAAGCCAATGTCGCAACGGGCTACCATGCTGTGGAATTCCTGTTGTGGGGCCAGGATCTGAACGGTACCGGTCCCGCTCCCGAAGGACGCAGCGGCACACCACAAGAACGCCATGCCGGCAACCGTCCGTATACGGACTTCGATACGGCCCATTGCACGGGTGGCCACTGCGACCGTCGCGCCCAGTACTTGCGCGTGGCGACCGGTTTGCTGGTGTCCGACCTGGAAGAAATGGTGGGGCATTGGGAAACTGGCGGAGAAGCCAGAAAAGCCGTGCAGGACGACCCCAAGGCAGGCTTGATTGCCATGCTGACCGGACTGGGCAGCCTATCGTACGGCGAGCTGGCGGGCGAACGCATCAAGCTGGGGCTGATGCTGCATGATCCCGAAGAAGAGCACGATTGCTTTTCCGACAACACTCATAACTCGCATTTCTATGACCAAGTGGGCATGATGAATGTCTACCTGGGGCGCTATCAGCGCGTCGACGGCTCCACGTTGCAGGGCGCCAGCCTTGCCGACTTGGTCAAAGAGCGCGATGCCGCCCTGGACAAAGAAGTGCGTGCCAAACTGGATGCCACCCACCAGGCCATGCAAGCGATGAAGGATCGGGCCGAAAACATCGAAACCTATGACCAGATGATCGCCCAGGGCAATACCGCCGGCAATCAAGTGGTGCAAGCCGTGATCGATGCACTGGTGGCGCAGACGCGCAGCTTCGAGCGGATCATCGCTTTGCTGGAGCTTGGCGACGTCCAGTTGGAAGGGTCGGACAGCCTGGACAATCCGAATGCGGTCTTTCAGTAGAGTTTTCCGGCCAGCAAGCTGGCCGCTTGCCTTGGCCGTCCTTGGGTTGGGGGCCTCCTGCACAGCTTGGTCGGCGCCGCTGGATTACCGGAACGATTTAAGCGCCCAGGACCGCAAGCGCGTGGCCAGCATCACCCAATCTACCGACGATTTCAGTAAAGCGGAAGCGTTCGAGATGAAGCAGGGCGGTGCGGGGACGGTGCAGAAGCTCGTCAATCCGGATGTGTTCTCCCATCCGGCCGCCAATCTGGACTTCGAAGGCCGGCAGGACTTCATGGTGGGCAATGGCCTGTTTCGCAAGGATTGGGTGTCCTCGCCATCTTCCACGCAAGCGTCGGATGGCCTCGGGCCCTTGTTCAATGCCCGTTCCTGCCAAGCCTGTCATGTGAAGGACGGTCGGGGCACCGTGCCCGGTTTCGACCCGCTGGCACAGAGCGATGCGGTGGCGCTGCTGGTGCGGCTGTCTTTACCCGAAAGTTCCGAAGAGGCGCGCAGGCGCGTCGGTCAAGGCGAAGTGGCTTCTCTGCCGGACCCCACATACGGGCATCAGTTGCAGCCGTTCGCGGTCCCCGGATTGCCAGCGGAGGGCCGTCTCCTGATCGAATATCAGGAAATGCCGGTTCAGCTCAATGGCGGTGAGACGGCAATGCTGATGAAGCCTGCGTACCGGGTGGAGGATCTGGCTTACGGGCCCTTGCATCCGCAGACCCGGCTATCGCCGCGGTTGGCGCCGCCCATGCTGGGACTGGGATTGCTGGAGGCCATACATGAAGGCGATATTCTCGCCAACGAGCATGCGGATCATGGCGACGGGATCTCTGGGCGCGCCAACTGGATTGTGGATCCGGTTTCCGGGCAGCGCGTTCTTGGACGGTTCAATTGGAAAGCCGGCCAGCCGTCGGTCGGGCATCAGGCGGCCAACGCCTTCTCCGGCGACATGGGGCTATCCAGCCCGATGTTCCCCAGTCACTATGGCGACTGCACGGCGGCGCAAGCTGCGTGCCTGGCGATGCCGCATGGCGCCCAGCCGGATCTGGGCGAACATGAAGTGCCGGGCCGCTTGATGGACTTGGTCACGTTCTACTCCGAGAACCTGGCATTGCCACAACGGCGCGACGTCGACGAACCCAGGGTGCTGGCAGGCAAACAGCTGTTTTATGAGTCGAATTGCATAGGCTGCCACGTGCCGAAATATGTCACCCGGCACGACGCCAAGCGACCCGAGCATCGTTTTCAATTGATATGGCCTTATACGGATTTGTTGTTGCACGACATGGGGCAGGGGCTTGCGGACGGCCTGGACGAGGGCAAGGCGCATGGCAGCGAATGGCGTACGCCGCCCTTGTGGGGCATAGGGTTGACCAAGACCGTCAATCCAAACGCGACTTGGCTGCATGATGGCCGCGCGCGCACACTGCTGGAAGCCATACTCTGGCATGGTGGGGAAGCGCAGGCCGCCCGTGATCGGGTGGTGGCGATGACGCCGGAGCAGCGCGCCAACCTGATCCGTTTTCTCGAGTCGCTGTAATGCCGACAGTGCAACGGCGCGCCGGATCATGAAATGTAGTCCCCCGACAGACGCTTTCACTTTCATATTGCACGGAAGGAAATCAGCATGTACAGCAGATTGAACGGCGCGCCGCCATCCGGATCCCGCTTGCAGAGGATCCGTCGCAGCCTACCGAAGTCATTAGCGGTGACGAGCCGTCTATGGATTGCCGGTTGCGCTTTTTCTTTGGTGTGGGTAGCGGGCGGTGTTCAGGCGGCGGACCTGCCGCAGGCGCTGGGCGAAAAGCTCGTGCATGACTATATAGCGCCCGCCATGCAAAGCTTCCATGCGTCAGCCGAAGGCCTGCACAAGGACTTGGCCTCGTGGTGTGCGCAACCCGGTCCGCAGGGCAGGCAAACAGTGGCCGCAGACTACACCGCGCTGCTCGAATCCTGGGCCGGGATCGAGTTCTTACGCTTCGGACCACTGGTTGCTGGCAACCGATATGAGCGTATTCACTTCTGGCCGGATCCGCGTGGCATTACCTTGCGTCAAGTGCAGGGACTGCTGGGTTCCACGGAGCCGGTACCCGATGCGCAGGCCCTGGGGCACAGCAGCGTAGCGCTGCAAGGTTTGCCGGCGCTGGAATATGTGCTTTACCGAGAAGGGGGCTTGCTCGAAGACGACACCCGGAAGGGGGATGGCTTCGAACGGTCTTGTGCCTATGCGGTATCGCTGGCGGGCAACATGGCGGCCGTCGGCACGCAGCTGTACCAGGCTTGGCAAGAGCAAGGCGGCTATGCCCGCCAATTCGCCTCGCCTTCGGCATCCAACCCTATATATAGAAGCGAGCAAGAGATCGCGGCGGAAGCCATGAAAGCGCTGTCCACCGGCCTGCAGTTCGCGCGCGATGTAAAGCTGCTGCCTATGCTGGGTAAGGAGGGCGATACGTTGAATTACAAACGGGCGCCATTCTGGCGTAGCGGTTTGTCCCATCTTTATATGGCGGCCTCCATCGACGGGATGCTGCGATTCTACGAAGCGGGAACCTACCACTATGACAAAGAAGATGCGTGGATAGATACGAACTTCAAGCACGAACTACAGAATGCGCGTCAAAATTTCGCCTCCATGCCTCAGGGGCCACAGGAATTTGGGTCAACAGCGGATGGTTATCGGCGTTATCGCCTGGGGGCGTTGGTGCTGAAGAACGCCAAAAGCTTGCTGGATGAACACATAGCGCCCGCGCTGGGCGTAAGGATAGGATTCAATGCGCTCGATGGAGATTGACCGCCGCCGTTTCTTGATTTGCCTGGGCGGCTGCGCTGCGCTGGCCGGCAACCCTGTGACTGTTTTTGCATCAGGCCGCGACATGGCAGCCAGCTTGCAACCGCAACCCGCCGGGCAAGCTGGGGACTCGGCTGCATCGCAAATCAGCGAGGCGCTATTTCTTGCGGCAAGGAAAAGCGGCAATCG
>JAEWEH010000341.1 GCA_023389535.1 Pseudomonadota bacterium | reverse complement strand
CGCATCATTTCGCCATGCATCTGCATCATGACTTGGCGTTGGCCCCTTCCTGCATAAATGCCCCGAACATGGGGCAATCGCCCGGCATGCCATAGCCCATCATGCCGGGCCCCACCATGCCGCCTCTATACTGGCGGAACATCATGCGGCCTGCCCGCTCCATATTTTCATCCTGCATCATGCGCGGTGGCTGACGCGCCGCGGCTGAATCGTCACTGTTGTATGGCGCGGCGACGGTCGGGCCGCCGGCCCCGAGCAGCAGGGCCGCAGCCGCTCCTGCAAGTAGCGATTTTCGATCCATATGCATCTCCTGGTTCGTAATGACTTATCGGCCTTGCCGAGGAAGCCCTTGACGCTGACGCAATGAGAGGGACGCTCCCCGGCGCCTGTCGATGAGCCCGGCAGCGCCAGGCCTCATCTTTCAATATTACGATTCTGCCCCTTTCCTGTTCAACACCCACCGTACCCGCCATTTGGATGATGCTGCGGAGCCGCTGCGGGCCAGGCTTCAGATTCGTGACACCGGGGTCTTATCAAGCAAAGCCAAGGTATGGCCTGCGATAGTCACTTCTTCATCGGTGGGAAGCACCCATGCCGCGACGCTTGCTTCGGGGCGGCTGATGCACGGAGCGCCGCGCTGATTGGCAGGCCCGTCAAGTTGCAGGCCCAGCCACGCGAGGCCGCGGCAAATGCGTTCCCGTATCGGCGCGGAATTTTCGCCAATGCCGCCGGTGAAAATGATGCCGTCCAGGCCCCCCAATGCGGCCGCCAGCGAACCGATCTGGCGCTGCGCCCGGTGCACGAACAAGTCCACCGCTTCAGCCGCCGCCGGTGCATCGCTGGATAACAGCGCGCGCATGTCGGCGCTAAGCCCGGACACCCCGAGCAGGCCGGATTGCCGGTAGAGCATGTCGTTGACGGCGGCAACGCCCATTTTTTTCGCCTGTATGAGATGCAGCACGACGCCCGGATCGATCGCGCCGCAGCGCGTGCCCATGACCAGGCCGTCGAGCGCCGTAAGACCCATGGTGGTGGCGACACTTCTGCGATTGTGGATCGCGCATAGGCTCGCACCGCCGCCCAGATGCGCGATGATCAGCCTGCCGTCGGCCCGCGCCCCCAGATACTGCGGCAGTATGCCGGCTATGTACTCATAGGAAATGCCATGGAAACCGTAGGCGCGTATGCCCTCTTCCCAGCAGTGGCGTGGCAGTGCGTACATTTGCGCAGCTTTCGTCTGCGTTCGATGGAATGCCGTATCAAAACAGGCGACCTGCGGTATGCCGCTGCGCCATCTCTCGATCGCCCGTATCGCAGCCAGGTTGTGGGCTTGATGCAAGGGCGCCAGTGGAGTGAGGCTTTCAAGATAGGCCATGATGTCATCGTCGATGCGTACCGGCGCGGCATGACGGGCGCCGCCATGCACTACACGATGGCCCGCCGCGATCAATTGCATCCCGCTGGCGTGGGGCTCGAGCCATTCCAATGCAACATGCAGCAAGCGCGCAGGATCAGTCCCGGTCTGATCATCCGCAACGATCATCTGATCGACCATGGTCATTCCCCGGGCATCCGAGACGGTGAAGCGGCCTTGGCCTTCAGTCTGTTCCACCAATCCGCGGTACCGCAATAGCGGAGCATTCGCGGCCGCGTCGACTTCGTAGAGCGTGAATTTGATCGTCGCCGAACCGGCGTTGATCACCAATATCGTATCGGAAACGGGAGAAGCCATCGATGTATCCGTAGTCGGGCAAGCATGATCATCAGGCTGCGGGAAGTTCGGGGTGCGTTAGCGGTCCTTCGGCCCCGGATTCATCGCTGACGATGCGTCCATCGACCAGCGTAATGGTTCGGTCGCACGATGTCGATAGATGGGGATCGTGCGTTACGATCAACACCGCACAATTGAACGCTTTGTTGAAACGTCGGAATAGCTTGAATACATTGGCCGCCGTTTTGGTGTCGAGATTGCCGGTGGGCTCGTCGGCCAGCAGCAGTGCGGGGCGAGTGACCAGAGCGCGTGCTATCGCCACCCGCTGCTGTTGGCCCCCGGATAACTCGCTGGGCTTCACGTCAATATAATCGCGCAATCCGACTTCAGCAAGAAGCTCGGTGGCAAATTCCCGATCTTTCTGGGATGGCTTTCCTTTGGCCAGCATAAGCGGCATCAGCACGTTTTCAAGGGAAGAAAATGCTTGTATCAGGTGATGAAACTGGAAAACGAAACCCAGACTGGCGCCCCGCAACGCTGTGCGCTGCGCATCGCTCATATGAGCGGTCGGCCGGCCCAAAAGGTATAGTTCGCCCGAGGTAGGCGCATCGAGCAAGCCCAACATGTTAAGCAAAGTACTCTTGCCAGAACCCGAGGGGCCAACGAGCGCCGCGAAATCATGTGCGCCTATTTTCAGGTCAATGCCATGCAGCACTTCGATCTCATTGGGTTTGCCCATGTTGTAAGACTTGCGCAGCCCTTCGAGACGAAGAACGGAGCCATCGTCATCAGACATAGCGTATGGCCTCCACCGGGTGCAGGCGCGATGCGCGCCACGCGGGCAACATTGCAGCTAAAAGACCCGTGAGCGTGGCGACCCCCATGGTGACGAACAGCAGCAGCCCGGGCAACGGAATATAGAACAGTTTCGGCCCAAAGTCATTGAAGCCCCATATCAGGCCAAACCCCAGCGCGGCACCGAAAATGGACCCGAAAAAAGCCAGCAACCCGCCCTGTAGAAGAAAAACACGCAATATCTGGTCTCGCCGGGCGCCCATGGCACGCAGGATTCCAATCTCGCGGGTGCGCTGGGTGACTGTGATGGCCAGCACGCTGGCTATGCCGAAGGCGACTGAAAGGGCGACAAAAAAACTGATGACAGACGTGGAGATGCGTTGTGAAGTCAGTGCATTCATGAGCTGGGCGTTGGACTGGATCCAGCTCTCGGACTTGAGCCCCGTTAAGCGCTGGATTCTTGCCGCAGCGACGTCCGCGGCGAACAGGTCTTGCACCGTGACGTCTAGCAGAGTGACGCCCCCCGCCAGATCGAGCAAGGACTGGGCCTGCTTCAGGTCGACGTAGACGTAACGCAGGTCCAGATCCCTTACACCCAATTCGAAGATGCCCGTGACAGTAACCGTCGCGTGCCGATTGTCCCCAGCCTCCAGCCTGAGCTTGCTGCCTGCCTCAATACCCAGGTCGTCGGCCAATAATTTTCCTATGACCGCATCGCCGGCACCGACCTGGAATTGTCCCGTAATGATATCTTTGCTCACTGGGACGATCCGTTCATAGCGGACTGGATCGATCCCGACCAACGACACTGATTTGAATACGTAGCCGCGACGCGCGAATGCGGGGCCGGCCACGACTGGCGACACGGCGGTGACCTCTGGGAGCCGGTCCAGAATTCCTTGAACCTGAATCCAGTTGTTGATCGAGCGCAGGCGCTGCGCACGTTTGTTTTCTATTCTAAGCGCTATAGTGCCTTCGGGTACGCCGACCACCGCGTTTTCTTCGCGTGGCGGTTCAACACGGATATGGGATTGGGTACCCAGGGTGCGCTCGATGATATTGTGCTGCAAGCCGATGATCAGCGTCGTAATGAACACGATAACCGCCACCCCGACCGCGATTCCACCTAGGATGAGTATGGTTTGCGCTATCCCTTGCCTCAGGAATTTGGCAGCGATCGTCAGTTCCAGCCACATATGCAAACCTCGCCCACGCCCTAGAATTTGATCGGCAGTTCTTTACGCGCCAGTGCCGCGGGCTGCGTCTTGTCCGAGGCGGTAACCGCTGGCCGCACACGATCCCCTTCGGCCAGATCGATTGACGTAGACACCCAGTCCCCCTCTTGCAACCCAGTTGTTACCTCTGTCATGGCTCCTCCCTGCAAGCCCAGCCCGACTCGTACCTCCTGGGCGATACCGCCGCGTAGACGCCAAACGCTGGCCTGCCCGTCTTGCCTATTGAATAGCGCATCATTCGGCAGGACCAGTGCGCTTTCACGGCGCCCTGTTTCAATTGAGGCCGTTACGGTCAGATCATCGCGCAAATAGTCGGGAAGATGCTGGATCGCCAATCGCACGTCTACCGTACCGCGCTGCGCGTCGACGGTCGGTGCGATAAGGCGCACTACCGCGGCAAATTGCTGCGAGGGGTAGGCATCGGTAGTGCACACGGCATGTTGGCCTATTCTGAGCAAGCCCAGGTTGCGCTCGTCAACCGGCACCAAGACTTCGACGTCGTCGTCGCGTGCCATCTCGAACAGCACTTTGCCGGGTTGCACCAGGTCGCCGGGCTCCACATTGCGCGTAAGAATCGTTCCGGGGAACTCCGCTCTTACCACGGTTTTGGACAAGGCCGCTTCGGCGGCGTCGAGCCGAGCGCGTATCAAGGCCTCTTCGCTTTGCCCGGGCGCCAGCGAAGCCGCATCGACTCGCGCCTGCTCTGCGGCGGCCAATGCAATGGCCAGGGACTGTTCCGCCCTCTCCTTCTCTTCACGCGGCGTTGCGTGCGCGGCCAGCAGCAGCTCGCGCCGCTTTAGCTCTCGCCTGGCCTGGGCCAACTGCTCTTCTGCCTGTTTTAGTTGCGCCATGGCTCTGGGCCGGCGCACATCGTCGAGCTGCGCCAAGGAAGCCAAAGCTTCCTGTCGCTTGGCAAGCAACTCATCCGCCCGAAATCGAACCAGTATTTGACCGGCAAGCACATGATCGCCCTCTCGGACCAGCCTATCGGTGACCACGCCAGTCAGCTCGCTTCCCACCTGGACGCGGGATTCCGACACGATACGGCCTGTTGCCACCACATATTGCACGAGCGGGCGGGTGACCAACTGGTACGCGGGCACCAGGGGTCCCAGCCATGCACGATACGCCAAAAGGCCGACTCCAACCAGCAGTACAAGGACCGCAAATGCCCATCTCCCTTTCCGACGCGACGGTGCCTCGATGCTTGGTGAACTGGCATGTGGGCGTACTTGCGGACCGGTGGCCATAGAGCTTGTTATCCAAAGCAGCGAGAATTCTCAATACGTCGATTCGTGGTGGTGGTTCAGCACTGCCGGGGCGTGTCGATAATCGGTAAACAGGCGTTCTCAATTCTATCGAATTCCCGCCGCCAATGGATCGGCACGGAATTTGCCGCGGTTCAGCTTTCGTGGGTGTGCTGGCCCGGAACAGGCATGAACGCAGGCCGCACTGCTTAGTAGAAATGCTGAAACGGACTCTAGGAGCAATATCCTTATGAAGCCATCTTCTAACCGCGATCAGAACCCTGAAAATCGGCCTCTTGCACCCGATGAACTCGCCAAGATACATGCCTACTGGCGCGCCAGTAACTATCTGTGCGCGGGCATGATTTACCTGCGCGACAATCCCCTGCTCCGGCAACCGCTGCGCCCGGAGCATTTCAAGAACCGCTTGCTCGGCCATTGGGGCTCCGACCCGGGCCAGACTTTCATATGGACCCATCTTAACCGCGCCATATGCAAGCACGATTTGAACATGATCTATCTTTCCGGCCCAGGCCATGGCGCGCCCGCCATGATCGCCCATTGCTATCTCGAGGGAACCTATTCAGAGATCTACCCGGAGAAAAGCATGGACGCGGACGGCATGCTTAAGCTCTTCCGGGCGTTTTCATTTCCGGGCCAGTTGGGCAGCCACTGCACGCCGGAAGTCCCGGGGTCGATACACGAGGGCGGCGAGTTGGGTTACAGCGTCTCGCATGCATTCGGCGCGGCCTTCGACAATCCGGATCTGATCGTCAGTGTCGTGGTCGGCGACGGTGAAGCCGAAACCGGGCCGTTGGCAACCTCCTGGCACTCGAACAAGTTCCTGAGCCCGGTCCGTGATGGCGCCGTATTACCCATCCTGCACTTAAACGGATACAAGATCGCTAACCCGACGCTGCTGGCCCGTATCTCGTCCGAAGAGCTGCAGGACCTTTTCAAGGGATATGGATGGACTCCGCATGTGGTCGTGGGCGACAATCCGGAAATCATGCATCAAAGCATGGCGGCGACGCTGGATGCTTGCGTGCAGCAGATCCGGACGACCCAGGAGCAGGCACGCCAGACCGGCAAAGCGCACAGGCCGCGTTGGCCCATGATTATCCTGCGATCCCCCAAAGGCTGGACCGGTCCGAATGAGGTGGACGGCCACAAGGTGGCGGATTTCTGGCGGTCGCATCAGGTCCCCGTAACCGAGGTGAAATCCAACCCCGAGCATCTGCGTATCGTCGAGCAATGGATGCGCAGTTATCGGCCCGATGAACTCTTTGATGAACAGGGCACGCTGCGGGCGGAACTGCGGAAACTTGCGCCAAGCGGCACGCGCAGGATGAGCGCGAATTTGCATGCCAACGGCGGGAAGCTGCGCAAGCCCCTGAACTTGCCGGATTTCTTTGACTATGCCGTCACAGTCGACGCGCCAGGCAGCAAGCGGGCTTCTCCCACGGAAACGCTAGGTAAATTCCTGCGTGATGTCATGAAAAGGAACACGAATAACTTCCGTCTTTTCAGCCCGGATGAAAACGCGTCGAACCGCCTTCAGGACGTCTATGATGCCAGCGTGAAGACCTGGATGGCGCAGATCAAGCCCGAGGATGCCGATGGGTCCGAAATCGCACCGGATGGCCGCGTCATGGAAATGCTGAGCGAACACACGCTGGAGGGCTGGCTGGAGGGTTACCTGCTGACCGGCCGGCATGGCCTTTTCAATACCTACGAAGCGTTTGTCCATATCATCGACTCGATGTTTAACCAGCACGCGAAATGGCTGGATAAATCCAAGCTCGAGGTAAGGTGGCGGGCGCCCGTGTCGTCGCTGAATATCCTGATCTCTTCCCTGGTCTGGCGCCAGGACCATAATGGCTTTACGCATCAGGATCCCGGCTTTTTGGACGTGGTCAGCAACAAAAGCGCGGAAGTCGCGCGCATCTATCTGCCGCCCGACGCAAATTGCCTGCTCAGTGTGGCCGATCACTGCCTGCGCAGTAAGGATTATGTCAATGTCATTGTTGCGGACAAGCAGGCGCATCCCGTGTATCTGGATATGGAAGCCGCAGCCGTGCATTGCGCCAAGGGCATAGGCATATGGACATGGGCAAGCAATGATGCCGGTTCAGAACCCGACGTTGTCATGGCCAGCGCGGGCGACATCTTGACGCAAGAGGCATTGGCGGCGGTCGCCATCCTGCGGGAACATCTACCGGATCTGAAGATTCGCTACGTCAACGTTGTGGATCTGTACCGCCTTCAGCCGTCCACGGAGCACCCGCATGGCCTGTCTGACGCAGATTTTGACGCCCTGTTTACCCAGAGCAGGCCGGTGATTTTCAATTTCCATGGCTATCCCTGGCTGATCCACAAGCTGGCCTATCGCCGCAAAAACCACCCCAATATCCATGTGCGCGGATACAAAGAGAAAGGGAACATCAACACGCCCCTGGAGCTGTTGATTCAAAACCAGGTCGATCGCTACAACCTGGCCATGGATGTGATCGATCGGGTTCCGAAGCTGCACGATACCGGTGCGCATCTGAAGGAATGGCTCAAGGATCAAATTGTCCTGAGCATCCGCCAAGCCCATACCGAAGGCATGGACAAACAAGAGATACAGAACTGGACCTGGCCAGTGCAGGCCGGCGTGTGATCCGCCGCCAGCGTGCGCGGCCTTAATCCCTGGAAAATGGCTTTCCGGCAAAGTCGACAGTAACGAGGTTGCCGTCCAATGCGCCCATGCCGGGCGCATTCAGTGGCATGCCCGGCGCAGCCACACCACGCACCGACGGGTCGGCGAGCATTTTATCGACAGCTGTGGCGGGCACGTGGCCTTCTATGATCTGGCCAGTGGACTTGACCACGCCGGTATGGCAGGACGCAAGCTGCGTGGGCACGCCGAGCTTCTGCTTGACGTTCGCCATGTCCGCCGTCTTGATCGCAGTGACGTCGAAGCCGGATTCCCGCATGTGATCGACCCAGCCGTTGCAGCAACCGCAGTTGGGATCCTGGTACACGGTAATGGCTGCGCCAGCAGCATGCGCCACGGACGACGATGCGGCCGCCAGGGCGGCGGCTGCGAGCAATAACTTCATGAAAACTGCTCCAGAGAAAAACGTATAAGGCGGGATATGGCGCGCCCGGCGGCCCACCACATTCGCCGCCTATTCTACCCGGAGCCAACGGGATCCCGCTTGCGCCGCATCAACCCGGACTGCCGGTGATCGGCAAGACAATACCGGTGATATAGCTGGAGCACGCCGCCGACGCCAGGAAGACGTAGGCCGGTGCGATTTCCTCCGGCTGCGCCGGCCGGCCCAGGGCAGTCTGGCTGCCGAAGGACTTCAGCTGCTCGGGCGATTGGTCGGCCGGGTTCAGCGGGGTCCAGACCGGGCCTGGCGCCACCGCGTTCACCCGTATGCCTTGCTTGGCCAGATTGCCCGCGAGCGACATGGTGAAGGCATGGATGGCGCCCTTGGTGGTGGAGTAATCCAGAAGATGGGCATTGCCCTTGATGCCGGTCACCGAGCCCGTATTGATGATGGCATCGCCTTCTTTAAGCTGCGGCAATGCGGCGCGCGCCATATGGAAATAGCCATACACATTGGTGCGCATGGTTTCATCGAAGCGCGCCTCATCGATGTCCAGCAGCGTGTCGGCGTGTTCCTGAAAAGCGGCATTGTTCACCAGGATGTCCAGATGGCCGTATTCCTTTACGGTCTGCCCCACTGCTTCGGTGCAAAAGGCTGCGTCCTTGACGTCGCCCGATATCAAGGTGCAACGGCGCCCTTCGGCCTCAACGCAGCGGCGCGTCTCTTCGGCGTCCTCATGTTCCGACAGATAAACCACGGTGACATCGGCGCCTTCACGAGCGAATAGCACTGCCACAGCACGCCCTATCCCGGAATCGCCGCCGGTGATCAAGGCGACTTTGCCATCAAGTTTGCCGCTGCCCCGATATCCCGGGGCCTCGAATTGCGGCGCCAGATCCAGGTCTTGCTCGTGGCCCGGTTTTTCGAGGTGCTGGGCTGGCATCGGCGGCTCGGGATGCGGCCGTGCACCGGTCTGGGCCGCGCCCTGCTTCTGCTGCTTATCCTTATCTTGCGATTTGCCCGCATCCTGCCGATCTTGCTGGTCCTGAATCTCCCGCTGCTTGTCTTCTGTCTTTTGTACCTGCGCCTTGTCGTTTTCCTTTTTACTCACTTTAGCCCCCGTGCCGAAATTCGCTGTATCCGCGCTCACGCGTACGTGTTGCGCCTGAACGCCTGTCCTACGGATCAGCAAGCGCCAGACCTGCCCCTGAGCGAGGAACCATCACGGCAGGCGTTCCCCGGGATGCGAAGATGGGGTAAGGTAAACGACGGAACCACAGGCCTTGCCAGGAAGACGGCTCAGCGGTACAACCATGGCAACACGGACATGTCCTGGGAGCGCGAATGAAGTATGTCGACTATTACGAAGTCCTCGGTGTGCAACGTGATGCCAGCACTGCCGACATAAAAAAGGCGTATCGCAAATTGGCGCATCAATATCACCCGGATGTGTCCAAGGAATCAGGCGCGGAAGACAAATTTAAGGAAATCGCGGAAGCCTACGCCACATTGAAAGACCCTGAAAAGCGCGCTGCCTATGACAACCTGGGCCGCCACTCGCAGGGTGAAGATTTTGTGCCGCCCCATGCCTGGCAGGAACATTTCCAGGAATCAGGCGCCGACTTTTCCGACGTGGACCTGGCCGACCTGCTGGCGGCCTTTGCCGCTGCGCAGCGTGCGGAACGCCGACAGCGTCCATTGCGCGGCCAGGATTTCGATGTCACGGTGCTGGTGACCGTGGAAGACATCTACAGGGGTGCGGAAACGGAGGTCAGTGTGGCGGTGCCCGAATACGACGCGCAGGGGCTATTGCACCGGACACCGAAGACCTTCCACGTCCGCATACCGAAAGGCGCAGCAGACGGGCAGCGCCTGCGCCTGCCCGGCAAGGGCGGTTCGGGCCTGAACGGCGGCAAGCCGGGAGATCTTTACATCGTGATCGCCATTCGGCCTCATCCACTGTATCGTGTGGACGGGCGCGACCTTTATATCGATCTGCCTCTGTCCCCCTGGGAAGCGGCGCTAGGCGCGCCTGTGCGTGTGCCCACGCCGGGAGGAGAAGTCGAAATGACCATACCCGCGGGTACCGGATCGGAGCGCAGGTTGCGCCTGGCGGCCCGCGGGCTGCCATCCGCTGATGGCCGGCAAGGTGATTTGTATGCCGTCGTGCACATCACCCTGCCGGCCAAGTTGACACCGCGCGAGCGGGAGCTCTTCCAGCAATTGGCCAAAGAATCCCACTTCAATCCAAGGGCCGCCCTCCAGTCTAAAACAGGAGCCGCACAATGACGATACGCATCACTGAAAGTCTGTGGCAACAGGCCAGCCAGTCTTGCTCCTTGCAGGACATCATCGACGCCTCCGGCTTGGCCAAGGAAGACCTGCTGGAGCTGATCGACATGGGCATCATCGAGCCTTCGAATCGAGATGCGGAGCATTATTCCTTCCAGGTTCATTGCGTAACCGTGGCGCGTACCGCCCGCCGCTTGCGCGACGACTTCGACCTGGACCGGCCCGGCATGACAATGGCCCTGCGGCTGCTGGGCCGCATCGACGAACTCGAAGCCGAACTTAACCATCTGCGCACCAGGCTGGGTAGCCGCGGTGTCAAGGGAAGATGACCATGGCAGCCAACACGACACGCTTCCACATTGCGCGGACAATACTCGCGACGTGCTGTATGCTTGGCGCCGCACTGGGGGCTGCCGCGGCACGCGCGGAAGCTCCAGCACGGCAGGACGGGCAAGTCGCCGGTTACTACCGCATGATGGTCGGCGATCTGGAAACCACCGCGCTTTATGACGGCTATATTGGCCTGAAACCCGAACTGCTCAAGGGCGCGAGCGCATCGGACATACAGTCCTTGCTCGCACAGATGTTCGTACCGCGCGCCGACAAGGGCGTCCAGACCGCAGTCAATGGCTTTCTGATCAATACCGGAAAACACCTGATCCTGGTTGACGCAGGCGCCGCCCAGTGTTTCGGCCCGACCCTGGGCGGCATGCAGCACCAACTTCGGGCAGCGGGCTATGAGCCCGTCCAGGTCGACAGCATCTTATTGACCCACCTCCATGGTGATCATGTTTGCGGGATCACCACGGCCGATGGCAAGGCGGCCTTCCCGAATGCAACGGTCTATGTGGCGAAGGAAGAATTGGATTTCTGGCTCGATAGCAAGGCCGCGGCCCGGGCTGCACCATCCGCACAACCCTCTTTTAAGCTGGCCCAAGATGCGGTGGCGCCCTACGCCGCGTCGGGACGGCTCAAGGAATTCAAGGCCGGGGCAACCGTGCTGCCCGGGGTCGTCTCGGTGCCCTTGCATGGGCACACCCCAGGCCATGGCGGCTACTTGTTTTCTTCAGGCCAACAG
>JAEWEH010000312.1 GCA_023389535.1 Pseudomonadota bacterium | reverse complement strand
TGGCCGTGATGTGCGTTCCCGGTCGAATCCATTGCCGCTCCAGCACGGGCGTGGAAGAGTTGGTGGCGGTAACGACGATATCGGCTTGCGCCAGCGCAGTGCGCGTGTCCGTTGCCGCGTCGATGGGAAATTCGTAATGCGCCTGCTGCGCGGACGCAAAGCGGCGGGCGTTATCGGCATCGCGGCTCAGAACAAGGACGCGCCTCAAGGGCCTGACTTCGGCCACGGCCCGCAGTTGCCATTCGGCCTGATGGCCGGTTCCGAAAAGCACCAGGACATCCGCCTCGGGGCGTGCCAGCAACGACGTCGCCAAGCCCGTCACTGCCGCTGTGCGCAGGGCGGTGATGCTGCTGGCGTCGATGATGGCCAGCGTCTCGCCCGTCTCGCCGCTCATCAGGATGACACAGCCTTGATGCGGGTCTTTGCCGATGCGGGCGTTATCAGGGAACAGCGTCCCGACTTTGGCGCCGTAGACGGGTATCGGATAAATCGATGCAACGCTCACGCAGGCCGGCATCAGCCCCAGAAAACCCTTGCTGAGCGGCGACTTGACGATGCTGCGCAAGGGCTGGTCGATACGCCCCTGCGCCAGGGCGGCAAAGGCGTCGCGCATCAGTGCAATGCTGTCGCCCATCGACATCTGCGCGTAGACGTCCTGCGCGGTCGCTACGTATACGTCAGCAGCCATCAGGCCGCCTTGCCGCTGGCGGCGGTAAGATGCTTCATGTAAGTGTCCGGATCGGTATTCGTGCCGCATAACAGCACGCCAATACGCTTGCCTTGCAGCGTTTCGCGCAAGGGATGCAACACGGCTGCAGTCGCCACGGCGCAGGCCGGCTCGATCGCCAGCTTCAGCTCTGAAAACAGCATCAGCATCGCTTCCCGGATCTGGTCCTCGCTGACCGTGCACAAGGCATCGATATTGTCACGGCAGATCTGATAGCTGTATGCATCGGTATGAGGCGCCATCAGGCTGTCGGCGATGCTGCTCATCGCACCCATCTTCTGCGGTGCGTTCGCGGCGAAGCTCTGTGCCATGACGTTTGCGCCTTCAGGTTCTACGCCATATACCCGGCAGTTGGGCGCCATGAGCTTGACCGCAGCGGAAACGCCCGCGGCCAGCCCTCCCCCGCCTATCGGCAGAACGATGGCGTCCAGGTCCCCCGCCTGGCGCATCCATTCGTAGCCCAGGGTTGCCGTCCCCAGAATTGTGGGATAGGTGCTGAACGGATGGATGAAATGCATCTTTTCTTCGGCTTCGATCCGGCGCACGATATCGAAGGCTTGCTGGCCGTCATCGGCAAACACGATCTCTGCCCCGTACTGCCGGCACAAAGCAACCCGTGCGGGGCTGGCGGTCTTGATCATCACAGTCTTGGCCTTGATGCCCAGCTTATTGGCCACATAGGCGACCGCCACGGCATGATTCCCCGCGGACACGCAGGTTACGCCGTGGGCCTTGTCCGCCTCGGACATGCCCAGCATATTGGCGAAGGCGCCTCGCGCCTTGAAGGTGCCCGAAACTTGCAGCAGCTCGAACTTGAAATTGAGTGTGGTGTCGGGCGGCAACTGGGGGCCGGTGTAGTCCATTACCGGAGTCTGCTTTACGTAGGGCTGAAGCCGCGCGTGTGCTTGCGCGATGTCGTCCAGTCCCGGTGCTTGTGCCTTATCGCTAGTCATGATGATTTCCCTGGAAAAGTCGTTGGTTGCCGCGCTGCGTTGCGGCCCGCCGCGACATAGCCCCGGCACGGACTCGCCGCGCCTGCGGATATGGCGACCGAACTATGTTATGGATGCGTTCGTGCGTCGGGATTGGCGCTTTGCGCTTCGATGGTTTGTGTCTCGATCAGCGCGGTCAGGAATTTCTCGCATTGCGCGATCTGGTCCAGTTCGACGTATTCATCGGGTCGATGCGCCTGCTCGATATTGCCGGGCCCGCAGATCACCGATGGCACACCCGCCGCCTGGAACAATCCCGCCTCGGTCCCATAGGCGACCTTGCGCACCTGTGTGTCGCGGGTCAAGGCGCGCACCAGTTGTGTGATGGCTGCTTCTTCCGCGGCGTCCAGGCCGGGAGCACTGGCCAATTGCTCGATGTCGACCCGACCGGCCGGGTTTTCCGCCAGCATGCGCGGCACGGCGTCCTGGTGGATATAGTCCTGGATTTTTTTCAGCACGGCCTGTGCGGAGGTGTCGGGCAGGTTGCGGTATTCAAATTCGAATTCACACAGATCGGGCACCGTGTTCAGTGCAATGCCACCGCGTATCATGCTGGTTTGCATCGTCGTGTAGGGAACGTCGAATGCCTGATCGAACGGCCCCTGGGCCTTGTAGGAATCCGCGAGGTCGCGAATCGCGCAGATGATGCGCGCGGCGTGTTCGATCGCGTTCAGGCCCTTGGGCGTCAGCGATGAATGGGCTGCATGGCCGTGCACCCGGCAACGATATACATTGATGCCCTTGTGGGCGACGATGGTGCGCATGCTGGTCGGTTCCCCCACGACGCAACCGCTGGGCTTGATTCCCCGCTGCAGCAATTCTTCGATCATGCGCGGCGCGCCGACGCAGCCGACTTCTTCGTCGTAGGAATAGGCCAGGTGTATCGGATATGCCAAGCGCTTCTGCAATATCAGCGGCAGCAGTTGCAAGGTCACGCCAATGAAACCCTTCATGTCGCATGCGCCGCGGCCATATAGGCGTCCGTCCCTGATGTCGGCCTGGAAAGGGTCACTGGACCAGTTCTGCCCGTCGACCGGCACCACATCCGTGTGGCCCGACAAGACCAGGCCGCCGGTGGTGGCGCCGGAAGCACTGGGTATGGTGGCGAACAGATTCGCTTTTTTCCCCGTGCTATCGTGGGTCAGCACGCCTTCCAGCCCCTCTTCGTTCAGATAATCCTGGATGAATGCGATAAGGTCCAGACTCGAGTAGCGGCTAGTCGTATCGTAGGATATGAGCTTACTGATCCACTCCACCGAGGTTTGAGGGCGGTTGCCGGATAAAGAGTCGAGCTGGGGCATAATCGGGATGCACGAAAACAGTGCTATATCTACGTTGGTCGGAAAACGCTACCATAGGCTAATATTTTCACATATGAAAATAATTTATTTATATTAAAATCGGCAAAATAATTGGCAAATACTATCGACGTGGTCGCAACACCAGCATCAACCGACTCTTCGCAAGGCCAGGTATTCAGCAAAGCGGAAATGGGCGGCCGGATCCGGGGCGCGCGCAAAAGGCTGGGACTGACACTTAGTGACCTTGCGCATCAATCCGGCGTATCGCTTGCGTCGCTATCGAAAGCCGAGCGCGGCCTGATTGCCCTGAGCTACGAAAAATTCCTGGCGGTCAGCCGCGCGCTGCAGCTGGACCTGAGCGACTTGTTTGCGCCGTCGTCTCCGGCGGGCCCACGCGATATTCTTGTCGACCGCGCCGGCCAGGGCGTCAGTTACACGGCACACCGCTATCTTTACGGCATGTTGGCGACGGAGTGGCCGCAAAAGAAAATGACGCCCATGTACGGACGGGTAGAACCGGGCAAACCTATCGATGCCAGCGATTTCAGCAAGCATGCGGGCGAGGAATTCATTTTTGTCCTTAGCGGCAGCCTGACGATGCAGTTCGAGAATGGCCGTGTGGAAACCTTGAAGCAGCACGACAGCATCTATTTCAACAACGCGCTGGGCCACCATTATTTGTGCGCCTCGCCCGAGGCGGTAGAGATCCTCGTGGTGTGCGTCAACGAGAGCGACTCCCACGGCTGAAGCGGCGGCCATGGCAGGCGGTGCGTGCTGGCTTATCGAGACGGATCAGGGCACGGTGTTTGCTGGCCGTGAGCTTCCACGGAAACGCGTAAGGAGCCGAACATGCCCGCAAAGAAACCATCTCCATCTATCGCTGACTGGCCGGAGGATGCCCAGGAAGCGGCGCAGCTTGTTGTGGATCAGTACGGGGAACCGGACGAGGCAACCGATACGCAGATTACCTGGCACCGCCCTGGACCCTGGAAGAGAATCACCGCCTTTCGCAAGGCCTATGAGCATAATTTTCCCGCGCCCCATTATGATTCGGTAGAGTCGGTGATCGACTACCGTTTTCCCCCGGACCTGGCTACCGAGGTGTGCAGTTTTGACGGCAGTGTGGTCATCAATCGCACGGCGGGCGAGGTGTCAGCGCGCTGCCATGACGAACAGGCCAATTTTCTGGCGTTGAACCTGATGCACGATATTGCCACCAAAGCCAAAACCGTTGAGCAGGCGCGGGAATACTATGCCAAGGAATTTGCCGACTACCGGCGCAAGAAACCAACCCCTTACATGGAAAAGCTGCGATTTTCGCCGGGCGACGGGAATACCGCGGACCCCGACCAGCGCATCCTGAGCGACGAAGACCTGCGCAAGGCGGTGGAAGAAGGCAAACGCAATTCCGGTCGGTAGGCAACCCTGCCGTCACAGTAACGCGAAAGGAAAACAATATGAAAGACATCGAAACCGTGGCGGACTACATGCGGGATGAATCGCTGTTACTGGTGACGGCTGAATCGTGCACGGCCGGGCTGATCGCCGCAACCCTGGCGGACATCCCCGGGGCCGGGCAACTGTTGGACTGCGCCTTCGTCGTCTATTCGCCCTACGCCAAAGAACACTGCCTGCACGTTCGGCCTGAAACGATGGAACGCTATAGCTTGACCAGCGAAGAGGTCGCACGTGAAATGGCGGCAGGGGCGCTGACACGTAGCCGCGCGAATGTGGCGGTATCGAATACCGGCGTGGCGGACGACACCGACAAGGATGTCCCGGCGGGCACGCAATGTTACGCCTGGGCTTTTTCTATGGGGCAAGCGCCGGACGAGGCGCCAGTCATTTTCAGCGAAACACGGCGCTTTGCCGGCAACCGTAGTGAAATCCGGGAAGCCAGCGCAAGGTACGCCTTGCAGCGGCTACCCGATTTCCATGAGCAGGCCCGCGATCAGTCGGCCAGCAAGACGTAGGCGCCCTGCGTCAGGTAAACGACGCCGATGACCATCACCAGGCCCTGAGTCCAGCGCCGGAATTGCGTGTCGGTAAGCTTTTCAAGCACGAACTTGCTCAGGCTGGTGCCGGCAATGGCCATGAAAACCGACAGCCCTA
Organism: Pseudomonadota bacterium; assembly: GCA_023389535.1. Lineage (GTDB taxonomy): Bacteria > Pseudomonadota > Gammaproteobacteria > Burkholderiales > Burkholderiaceae_B > UBA6240. Next base: position 1,174 of record JAEWEH010000312.1, on the reverse strand, counting down.
TCGCGATTGCTTCCACCTCGCTGGCGCTGCCGGCCACGCTGGTGAAATAAATCAGCTTGGCAAAGTGGGAAACGGTCTGGCAGGCCGCTTTGGTGGCGACGACTGCCCGCCGATCCATATCGCTGCGTACGAAAAAGACATCCAGCAAGGGGCCGGATACGCCCGCGATAAACTGCATGGACGTATTCAGGAAGCCGCAGGCTTCCGAACCCAAACGGCTGGTTGCCTGGGGGACGAACCTGGCCGGAATCAGAACAGCGAGAAACGGGATGACGCCCAGGGTAAGCAGTATCAGGGCGCGATCGGGGACGAAGCCGACAAAAGAAAAAAGCAGTCCTGCGACGAGCAGGCCCGCCACATAGCGAAAAAATATCGGGAAATTGATATTGCGGCGCCAGAGTAAAGCACGCCAGCCGTTGGATGTCATTTGCGCCGCGCCGTGCAGCACCATGGCGACGGATACGGGCACGATCGCAATCAATATGCCCATCAATACCATGCCGCCGGCCATGCCGAATACGCCGGACAGGAACGAAGTACCTAAGACAGATACCGACAGTAAAGCAAGAAGGCCTAGTTGCACGTTGCGAGGGCTACAAGAGGAAAGCGGAAGGCATGATTATAGGCCCCCGTCGCACTACCTTATTGCGGAAGGCTGTGCGCAGGCCAAGTGGGGGGGACTTCGACTGCGCAGCACCGCCGCCACGCCCAAGCCGGCACAATAGATGAACCGCAAGTCCGACCAGGCATCCAGTTGATCAAAGCGTCCAGAGCCGAACCACAACCGGACGGGTCCGCCGCGCAACGGGCCCGTCGTTTTCGACTACGGTGCCGCCGGCCTTGCTCAAGCAGGAACGCGCGGCAATTCCCGCTTGTGGGCGCTAAGGCGGTAAGTGCGCAATATCGTTTCGGCTGCTTGCTGCGGAATGTCCTTGCCTTCCAGGAAATCATCGATCTCCGCATACGTGACGCCGAAGGCGTCTTCGTCGGGCTTGAGCGGCGACAAGGTTTCCAGATCGGCGGTGGGCACCTTCATGGCCAATGATTCCGGCGCGCCCAAGGCCATGGCCAGCGCCCGGACCCGGCGCTTGTTCAGGCCGGTAAGCGGCGTCAGATCCGCCGCGCCATCGCCGAATTTGGTAAAAAACCCCATCAATGCCTCGGCGGCCTGGTC
>JAEWEH010000258.1 GCA_023389535.1 Pseudomonadota bacterium | reverse complement strand
ATACGCAATGGCTGCCGGGTATGGCGCGCCAAGGGAAACTTCAATCATTCCAAGCTGATTACGATAGATGGAGCTTGGTCGTTCGTGGGATCTTCCAACCTGGACCCCCGCAGCTTGCGCTTGAATTTTGAACTGGACATGGAAGTCTACAGCCACGAGACAGCCGCCCAGATCGAACGCTTGATAGATGCCGAAATCGCTGATGCCGACGCCGTGACGCTGGAAGGGCTGGCAGCCATTCCGTTTCGCAAGCGCTTGCGAAATCGGGTCATCTGGCTGGCCAGCCCCTATCTATGACACATCAGACAGTCCGGCCTGAGCCGGCGACGGCACAGGCCGGTTCTTGCCCTGCTTACTGAGGCTCGACACCTGCCTGCTTGACCACACCACCCCAGCGGGTGATTTCGCTGTCGACGAATTTGCCGAAATCGGCGCCGGTCAAGTTCGGCACCCCTGAACCATTACTGGCCCAGAGCTCTTTGATCTTCGGTGTATTCAGGGCCTTGACCAGTTCCTCGGACATCCGCTTGACGATGTCAGGCGGAGTGCCCGCCGGGGCCCACATGGCATACCAGGTGGAAACTTCGTATTCCGGGATACCGGCCTCGGCTACGGTCGGTACATCGGGAAACGAAGGCGACCGCTCTTTCGAGGCGACCGCCAGCGGCCGAATGGAACCGGCCCGAATATGCGAGGCGGAGGAACCCAGCCCGTCGAAGGCCACATCGACCTGCCCGGTAATCAGGCCGGTCAGCATGGGGCCCGCACCCTGGTAAGGCACGTGGGTCAGCTTGATGTCGGACTTCAGGGCGAAGAGTTCACCCGCCAGATGGTGCGTACTGCCCATGCCGGCCGAGCCGAAGTTGATCTGGCTGGGATTGGCGCGCGCCTTGTCCAGGAATTCCTTGACGTTGGTCACGGGCAGCTTGCTGGGATTGACAACGATGATCTGCGGCGGCTGGGCCAGCAGGGCCACGGGTGTGAAATCCCTCTGGATATCGTAATTGAGCTTCTTGTAGATGGAAGGCGCCACTGCGTGATGCGCCCCGCCCATGAAGAAGGTGTAGCCGTCGTTCGGCGCGCGCGCTGCGACGCCCGCCCCGAGCGTGCCGCCTGCCCCGCCCTTGTTGTCGACAACGACGCTTTGCCCCAGCTGCGTGCCCAGTTGATGCGCGAGCGGCCGCGCGAAGGTGTCGGTTCCCCCGCCCGCGGGGAAAGGAACGACGAGGGTGATGGCGCGTTCCGGCCATGCGGCCTGCACCGGCCCTGCTACTGTCATTGCGGTCAACGCCATGGCAGCCGCGAGCGTAAAGCGATTCTTCATTAGAGTCTCCTCTGTATTGTTATGTTGAGCGCGCCTTATAGCGCGCCGTTGCTCAAAGAAAAGCCCCGCATACTGCCCGCGGGGAGTTGCCAACTACATGGCGATGCAGCGCTTCGCCATCAAGAAAACTGCTTGCGCAGTAGATTTTTCTGTACCTTCCCCATGGTATTGCGCGGCAATTCATCGACCACGCACAAGCGCTTGGGAACCTTGAAGTTAGCCAGCGATCCCTTCAGGGTCGCAAGCATGGCTTGAGTATCCAGTTTTTCGCCCGCCTTGGGAACCACCACCGCCACCACGGCTTCGCCAAAATCGGGATGGGGAACGCCGATGACAGCCGACTCTTCCACGCCCGGCATGTCGTCGATGGCCAGTTCGATTTCCTTGGGGTACACGTTGAATCCGCCGGAAATGATGAGGTCTTTGCTGCGCCCCACGATGGACAGATAGCTGTCTGGCACTTGCCCGCCGCCCCACTGCCCCACGTCGCCCGTGCGAAACCAGCCGTCATCGGTGAATTCTTCTTTGGTTTTTTCCGGCATGCGCCAATAGCCCGAAAATATATTCGGTCCACGCACTTGAACATTACCGATCTCACCGGGGCCCAACACCTGGTTGTCGTCGCCCACGACGCGGACGGAAACGCCTGGCAAGGGCTGCCCCACCGTGCCTCCGATGCGCTCGCCCAAGGCGCTGTCATAGGGATTGGACGTCAGCATGACGGTTTCGCTCATGCCATAGCGCTCCAGAATGGCGCTGCCGGCACGCTCCTTGAATTCCTTGAACGTTTCCGCCAGCAGCGGCGCCGACCCGGAAATGAAAAGCCGCATGTTGGCGCAGACGTCGCGCCCGAAACGCGGGTCGGCCAGCAGACGCACATAATAGGTCGGCACCCCCATCATTACGGTGCTGCGCGGCAGGTAATGCAGCGCTTGATCGACGTTGAATTTGGGCAGCCAGATCATCCTGGCGCCTGCGAGCAATGCGCCGTGAGAGGCGACAAACAGCCCGTGCACATGGAAAATGGGCAGCATGTGCAGCAATACATCGTCCGGCCGCCAGCCCCAGTAATCCTTCAGCACCAGCGCATTGGACGACAGGTTTCGGTGGCTGAGCATGGCGCCCTTGCTGCGCCCCGTGGTGCCCGATGTGTAAAGTATGGCCGCCAGGTCATCCGGCCCGCGCTGCGCGGTGCGAAATTCATCGCCCTGGCTGGCCGCCGCCACGGGCAGGCTGCCGCTGCCGTCTTCATCCAGTGTGTAGACATAGGCCGTGCCGGCCTTGTCCGCCAGGGGCTGTATCCATTCCAGATTGCGGCTGTCGCATACCACCACGGAAGGCTCGGCATCCGTCAGGAAATATTCGATCTCGGCCGACCGATAAGCCGTGTTCAAAGGCAGGTACACCAGGCCGGCCCGCAGGGTCGCCAGGTAAAGCATTAACGCCTCGGGCGATTTTTCCACCTGGACCGCCACCCTTGAGCCAGCCGGCAGATCCAGCGCATGCAACAGGTTTGCGAGCCGTGCGCTCATTTCCTCGACGTCGTTCCAGCTGTACTGCTGATCGGGTGTCTCGATGGCTATTTTCGAACGGTCCGCCGGGAAGCCCGACGCGAGCAAAGCATATAGGTTGGCGTTGCCTTCCAATTCAATCTCCTGAAAAAACCGGATCTTCCCCGGCCAAAAAAGCCCGCACGCCTTCATGGTGATCACGGCTCTGCGCATAGCCGAACAGCGGCCGCAGTTCATCTGCGGTCAATGGCTCGGGCTGCGCGCACAGGCGGGCTATCGTTCTTTTATTGATGCGGGCGGCCAATGGCGCGCCCGCGGCGATTCTTTGCGCCGAGCGCATGACATTGGCAGAGACCTCGGCGTCCGGCACGATCCGCGTCAACAAGCCCTTGGCGAGCGCTTCATCGGCGCCGAACACCCGCCCTTCAAGCAAGATTTCAGCGGTAACGGCCCGGCCGGCCAGCGCCAGCAAGCCGCGCATTTCTTCAGGCGCCATGGGAAAGCCCAGGCGGTTGATCGGCACGCCGAAACGCGAGGATGACCCCGCTATTCGCAAATCGCACTGACTGGCGATCTCCAGCCCGCCGCCGACACAGACGCCGTCGATCTGCGCCAGCACGGGGTGCATGCAAGCGCCAATGGCAGCCAGAGCCGGCGCAATGACTTGCATGTGGTAATGCAGGACTCCGTCCAGGTCGGCGCGCGCCTGCGGAAATTCGCGTATGTCGGCGCCCGCGGCGAAATTCCCGCCTTCACCGCGCAACACGATGCAGCGCAGATCCGACCTTGCCCCCAAGTGCGTGAATATGCGCTGCAATGCCAGCCACATGGAAATGCTGATGGCGTTGAGACGCCCGGGGTTGCTGAGCGTAACCAGGGCGATAGGCCCTTCATAGTCCAAAGACACCGCGCCCGACGATGGCGGCTGCGGCGCCGCAGCGTTCACAGCCATCGCAGATTCAACCCCGTCTTCGGCTTGCCCGCCGCCAGTTGCGCCAGATTGTCGTCCAATTGATCGAGCTCGTACAAATAGTTGACCATCATCCCGCAAGACTGCGCCATGCCTTTTGCCGAGCAGTCGGCCGCCCAGTTCATACGTTCGATGCGCGCGCCATTGCCCAGATGGAAACGCGCCACCGGATCCACTGGCTGGCCGTTCTTCATGGTTTTCAGGTAGTGCACCGCAAGCCGCAATCCCGTGCGCTGCACCGCGTCGGAGGCCTGGCCCGCCGCGGCGGCCTGCAGGCGCTCGACCCACTTCTGCCCGGCGCCGGCGTCATCCTGTGCCTGTTGCTTGTCGGCCTTGTCATGCAGCAAGGCCTGCATGGCCTTGCCGTCCTGCTTGCTCAGCCAGTCCACAAAGCCGGGTATCGGCGACAAGGTGGCAAAGGACTTCAGGCGTGGCAATTCGCGCAGCAATTCATCAATGACGCGCTTGAGCAGGAAGTTGCCAAAGCTGATGCCCTTCAGGCCGGGCTGAGTATTCGATATGGAATAGAAGATCGCCCAGCGCGCTTTTGCCGGATCACCGGCGGGCACCTGTGGATCGAGCAGCACCTGCACATTGCCGGCCATTTGTTCGGCAAACGCCACCTCGACGAAAATAAGCGGCACATCGCTCATGCGGGGATGGAAGAACGCATAGCAGCGGCGGTGCTCCGCGACGCGATGGCGCAACTCATCCCAGGAACGGATTTCGTGCACGGCTTCGTACTGGATCAGTTTTTCCAGCAAGGACGCCGGCGAATCCCAGTTGATGGGGCGCAATTCCAGCATGCCGACATCGAACCAGCTGGCCAGCAAGCCTTCCAGCTCGCGCTCCAGCGGGCTGAGCCCCGCCACCTGATTGCGCCAGCGCAGCATATCGGCCCGTAGCTCGACCAGTAGACGCAAGCTTTCCGCCTGGGCATAAAGGCGGCGGAACAGGCGCAAGCCCTGGTCACCGCGCGGCTCCAGCCCGGCGCTGGCTTGCGCCAGCCCGGCCAGCAAACTGCGGCGCTCCTTGGCATCGGCGGCGGCATAGCGCGCGCTCCATTGCTTGGCAAAACGATTGGCGGCGACGTCGGTCAGCCGGGCGGCGAACAACGGTACAATGTCGGATGGCGCAAAGGAATTATCGCGCTCCAGCCATTTTCCCAGGCGCGCAATCAGGCCCCGGCCTTCTTTTTCAGGGTCTTTGCGCACTGGCTTTGCGGCATCCGCGGCGGCGTCCTTCCCTGCGGCCGGCTTCTGGACGATGGCCACTTCGTTTTTGGGGTTTGCCGCCGGGCTGGTGCGTACGGCGCTGGGAGTGTCGGTTATCTGCATAGTCAATCTCCTGTATCGTGCGTGGCAGCTTCCACCGCCGATGCGATGGCCGATGCGTCGGCTTGCTGTGCAAGGATGTGCAGCGCATCGAGCTGGTTCATCAGATGCTGGCGTGCCAAGGCTTCCGCGCCATCCGGGTCGCGCGCCTTAAGTGCGGCAAAGATCGCCAGGTGCTCGTCGCAGGATGCGGCCAATCGCCCCGGCAGCACCAGGCTTTTGTGCCGCGACAGGCTCAGCACCTTACGCAGACTATCCACCAGATCGGACAGCCAGCGGTTGTCGGCCAGATCCTGGATGGCCTCGTGAATCAGTGCGTTCGTAGCGTAATACTCGTTGACCTGCCCGGCCTGCGCGTGCTCCCGCAAGCGTTGGTGCAGCGGTTCCAGGCGCGACAGGTCCAAGTCGCTGGCCTTGCGGGCGGCCTCGTACGCGCAGCGCCCTTCGAGCATGGCCATAAGGGGAAAGATTTCATCCAGGTCACGCGCGGAAAGCTCGTTCACGAAACAGCCACGGCGCGGCTCCAGACGCAGTAAACCTTCCGCAACCAGCACTTTCAGGGCTTCGCGCAGGGGAGTCCTGGAAATGCCCAGTGCGGCCGTCAGGCGCGGTTCGTCTATCCATTCACCGGCCTTGAGCTCATTCGCCTGGATCATGGCCCGCAAGCGATCGGCCACTTCCTGGTACAGCACCTGCTGAACGATACGGGTCGCCATGTCGGGTCCTTGTTTTGTGCGTCAATAATTCATAATTATGGATAATTCGGAAAATAATACAAGCCCCTTTTTCCCCTAATCTAATGAACCGGCCGTCGTCCGGGTCGGCGCAGGCACCCTATATGCCATGGGAACGCCTTATGCGCGCAGAGATGCGAAGGATGCTTCGCCGTGATGCAATGCTTCGCCGTGATGCACTCTGGCGTGAAAATCAAAGGGCGTATGATGCAAACTATTCTTCTTACCGGCGGGCGCCACGTTCGCCATATGCTGGAGGCTTTGCAATGACAACCCGGTCGAACCCCGAGCCGCGACGCGACATGAACTGGCATGACGAGACGACGGTGCTGCACGGTGACGCCGGACTGTCGATGGACCCGTCGGTTTCACCTCCCATCCACTACACCGCGACCTTCAAGGCCGATAGCGCCGAGCAATTCGCCGCTATGGCGAACACGGCCCGGCATCCCGGTTTTTATACCCGCTATGGCAACCCTGTGCACAAACGCGTAGAAGCCATACTGGCCGAGCTCGAAGGCACCGAAACCGCCCTGCTTATGGCTTCTGGCATGGGAGCGGTCAGCACCACCATTCTCGCTCTGGTCGAACGCGGCGACCATGTCATCGCGCAACAGCGCCACTACATGAGCACGTCGAAGCTCTTCGAGGAAGTATTGCCGCGCTTCGGTGTCGAAACCACTGTCGTCGATCAGGCCGACCTCGATGCGCTGCAAGCCGCCATACGGCCCGAAACACGATTGATCATGGTGGAAACGCCGGTCAATCCCACTTTGACGCTGACTGACCTGCACGCCGTCGCAAGCCTAGCCCGACGTCACGGCATCCTGACCGTGGCCGACAATACTTTCGCCTCGCCGCTTAACCAGCGGCCGCATGCGCTGGGCATAGATGTCGTCGTGCACAGCGCCACCAAGTATTTTGGCGGACACCATGACCTGACCGCGGGCGCAGTCTGCTGCAGCAAGGAACTCGCCGAGCGGATCTGGGCCATGCACGTCACGCTGGGCGCGGTTCTGTCGCCCATGGATGCGTGGCTGCTGCTGCGCGGTCTGCGTACGCTTGCCTTGCGCATGGAGCGCATCAATGCCAACGCCCTGGCGCTGGCCCGCTGGCTGGAAAGCCGCAATGAAATTGAACGGGTGTTCTACCCCGGACTGGAAAGCCACCCCCAACATGCGCTGGCCCTGCGCCAGATGCAAGGCTATGGAGCCGTAATCGCCTTTTCCATAAAGGGAGGATTCGATGCCACCAGCCGCTTCGTATCGTCACTGAAGCTGGCCACGCATGCCGTCAGCCTGGGAGGCGTCGAGACGCTGGCCGTGCATACCGCAGCCATGTGGGCCGGCACCATGACCGAAGCCCAGATGACCGCAGCTGGCATAGAGCCCAATTTCATTCGCATGTCTGTGGGCGTCGAACATATCGATGACTTGAAGCACGATTTGGAACAAGCCTTGTCAGCGTTGGCATAAAGTCCGGGGCGAGGCGAATGTCGCGGCCACATATCGATACACTGAACCGGCATCAGGTTACATATTCGAATGGCTTTAGCCTGCGCAACACCATGATGGCCAACAAGCTGAGGCTGAAAACGCAAGCTGCGGTAATCGGGATTGCCCACCAGGATGATGCGCCATTTCCCATCACGCCCGTCACATCGTCAAGCACATTAAGCACAAAAATATGCACGCAATACACCCCCAGCGTGCAGGCCGCGACGCCCCGGATCGGGCTGGAAAAATCCCTGGCGCGGCTGCCCAAGCCGTACAGTACATTGAAGGCACACACCGACGACGCCAGCACGAACGGCGATAGATAATCGTAGAACAGCGTGTCCGGCCGGCCGGTATGCAGCGAATAAAGATAAGTCGCCACCATGGTCAGCGTGCTGAAAACAAGGAACCAGCAGACGCTCCAAGCCCAATAGCGCCGCTTGTCCGCGCGTTGGGTCCATGCTTGCTGCACATAGGCCCCGAGGAACAAGTAGCCGGCCAAGCCGACGAAAGGCCCTACTCCGTATACCTGCAAGGGATCCGACTCGATTTCCAACACAGCACCTACGGTGGGCCAGGCCGACACCAGAGCCCAGATGGCCAGATACAGCCTTCTTTCCGCGATCTCGGCCGCGTTCCATATGCGCCGTAAAAAAGGCACGAACAAATAAATGCCGACGATGGCGTACAGATACCATAAATGGAAAACCACCGGCCCATTCGCCAAGGCCTTCACCCAGCCTGATAGCGGTCCGTAGCTTTCACCGTTCCAGGTGTTCCAGATCATATAGAACAAGGACCAGAACAACAGCGGCGGCAACACCCGCAGGAAGCGTTTTTTGAAGAAGTCCGGCATGGGCTCTTGCTTGCCCAAGAGCAACACTCCGGTGATCATCAAGAACAAGGGCACGCAACTGCGCGTCAGGGCATCGTAAAAATTGCTCGCCCACCATTGTTCGTCAAAGACGTTGAAATTCACCGCCGCCACATGCAATAGCACCACCATGAAACACGCGCCGACCCTGGCCGTATCCATAGCTGTACTAAAACCACGTTGATTGCCCTGCATTGCCACTCCTGCTTCTGAACTGAACTATCCAGCCATACCTGCCATGTAGAAGTAACACGGGTACCGCGCACAGAAGCAAGAGCCGGCATCCGTACTTGTCGGGAAGTAACCGGCAATCCGCCATTGTCTGGTCGCGTGCTTTACACTAGGGCGATTGATTTTCGACGTCGGGAATACATGGCAAACACTCAAGACAGCGGCGACAA
>JAEWEH010000251.1 GCA_023389535.1 Pseudomonadota bacterium | reverse complement strand
GGTTCTATGTGTACTGACTTATAAGGAGCTGCCAAGCTGCCTAAAATGGATTCATGACCTTACAACCACGAGGCGTTCATATGACTGAATCTACTTTTAACATTCAAACGCGGGCCGACGCAGCGGTTTCCGCCGCCCGCCGTGTTGAACGGCTGGTGCAAGGAATCGCCACGTCGGACGGCGCAGGCGTCAAATTGACCCGCGTCCTGACGTCCAATCTGCAGAAAAGGCTGGATCCCTTCCTGATGCTGGATAACTTCGGAACAGACAATCCCGAAGATTACATCGGTGGCTTCCCGGATCATCCCCACCGCGGATTCGAGACCGTCACTTACATGATCGATGGCCGCATGCGTCATCGCGACAGTGGCGGGAACGAAGGTTTGCTTCAGAACGGCGGCGTGCAGTGGATGACAGCCGGCCGCGGCTTGGTGCATTCGGAATTGCCGGAGCAGGAAGACGGACGCATGGAGGGCTTCCAGCTATGGCTGAATCTTCCGGCGCGCGACAAGATGTGCCAGCCGGGGTATCGCGATATACAGAGCGCCGATATTCCGGAAGCCCGCCCTGCGCCGGGCGTGCTGGTCCGTGTCATTGCGGGTGGCAGCCACGGTGTGGCCGGGGCCGTGCAGCGCGATGTCACCGAACCCCTGTATCTGGACGTTCATTTCGCGGGCGCCGGCGCATTTTCCCAGCCGCTTGCACCGTCGCTCAACGCTTTTCTGTATGTCTACCGGGGCGAGGTCAAAGTCGGCGACACGGCCGTGCCGGCGGGGAAGATGGCCATATTGGAAAATGCCGAAGAAGCGGACGGGGTGGTCATGAGCAGCGACGGTCCGGCCAAGGTATTGCTTATCGCCGGCAAGCCGCTTAACGAGCCCATTGCGCAGTACGGGCCTTTCGTCATGAACACGCAAGAGCAGTTGCGTCAGGCGGTAGACGATTACCAGGCGGGCAAATTCCACCAGCCGGCCTGACACGGCTGGCAGCATGCCCGGAGGCGCGGAAACGGCCCGCGACCTGATAGGCCGCGGGCCGTGCCGCGTCCGGCGAAGCTGGCTACAATGCTCCAGCGGCCGGCAACCGGACGGCGGATACATCGGCCCTTCCACATCAGGTAAGCACGCTATACCCGGATACCCAAAGGGGGATATATGTCAGCATTCATGCAGGAAGTCGATACGCGTCACGATGCAGCGCTGGCTTCGGGGGCACTGCTGCCCATCGAGGCCGAGCAGATGGAAATCGTCGACCGCGGGCTGACTTTCATCCTGCGCTGGGTATCATCGCTATCAGCGAAAGACGCAGCCAAGAAAATCATTCCCGGCGGGCCGCGCGATCCCAACTTCAACCCATTCCTTAATCCGGAGCCTGCCCTGACTGTCGGTCCGGTGGGCGCCCAACATGTCGCCATACTGAACAAGTTCCCTGTATCCGAGCGCCACTTGGTGCTGGCGCGGCGCGAATTCGCCGAACAGCAGGCGCCGCTGGACATCTCGGACTTCACCGCTTTGTCCACCGTAATATCTGAAGCCGGCGGTTTAGGGTTCTATAACGGCGGGGCAGCTGCGGGCGCCAGCCAGCGGCATAAACATGTGCAGTGGTTGCCTGCCACGCCGGGCAACGCAGGGCTGGCATACTTGGCCGGCGGTTTGCCGCAGGACTTGCAGCCGCTGCATAGTGCGCAACATCCGGTGCTGCCGTTCAGGCATGTGTTTGTGCGGGTCGATTGCGGGCAGGGCGTGCCGGCATCCAAGGCTGCCGCCAGCATGTACAAGGGGTACCAGCTTGCTTGCGACGAGCTAGGCTTTATCCCCAACGAAGTCGGCCTGCTGCCCGCTTGCAACATGCTGGTCCAGGACGGCTGGATGCTGCTGGTGCCGCGCAGTCGCGAACACGCCGGCGAGGTCTCCATCAACGCCTTATCCTTCGGCGGCACGCTTTATGTCCGCACGCCGGACCAGCTGGAGCCGATACGCCGCAGCGGGCCTTTGGCCTTGTTGCGCGAGGTGGCTTGAGAGTCATCGGATCTATTTATCCGATACGGGGGACTTTTGGCGGATGGGCCTGCAGATGGGCGGTGACTTCCTGCAAGAATAAGTTCAAGGCAGGGGAGCGGTACATCTTCGGGTTCCATGTCGCCGAAATCATCCCGCCTACCGGTTTGCCATCCAGAGTCAGCACTCGTACATGATCTTCGCCCGGCCGCGTCACGGCTGTGGTGGAGACCACGGCCACCCCCAGGCCGGCGCGCGCCAGGGCGCATAATGTCTGGGTGCTGTCGCTATCCAGGATGGTGCGCACCCGCACACCGGCGCGCGTACACGCTGCATCCAGCAACGAACGCGTCATGAACCCGCGGCGCAGGGACAGGATAGGCATGTTTGCCAATTCGCGGATATCGATATGTCGCCGTTTCTGCAAAGCGTGTCCTTCGGGCAGCACGGCGTACAGATAGCCGGAAAAGAGATCGAGCTTTTCCAGATCCAGGCCATCGGGTACAGATGCAATGGCCACATGTGCGCTGCCTCCCCGCACTTGTTCCAGCAATGTGTCGTTGGGGCCTTCAATGAAAGTCGCTTCGATGGCGGGATACTTGCGATGCAGCGCGCTCAATACATGCGACAGCAGCGCTTCGATGGTTTGCGGTGTTGCTCCGATGCGAAGCACGCCCACCTGCCCCTGCGTCATGGCTTTCATCCGGGCAGACAACTCGTTGGCTTGATCGATCAGGGCGGCCACACGTGGCAGCAAGTCGTCACCTTCCGCGGTCAGCAGCAGGCGCTTGCCATGGCGGTCGAACAACTGAATGCCCAGCTCGGCCTCCAGCCCCTGAATCTGCCGGGACAAGGCGGACTGGCTTAAATGCAGGGCCTCCGCGGCGCGAGACATGTTCAAGCGTTCGGCCACGACCACGAAAGAATGCAGGGCGCGCAAGTTCAGATTGATCATGCTTATGTCCTTTTTGCATAAGAACAAACATTAATTTTGCATTGGACACAGTATAGGCTCTTCCCTATAGTCTCTGGACGGCATGGATGCCAACACTTGCACAACGAGGAGACTTCAATGAAAAAGATAGCGATCGCCGCAACGTTACTGGCCGGCTTGTACGCCTTGCCCACCCTGCCGGCTCATGCCGCATGGCCCGAAAAGCCCATCACGCTGACGGTCGGTTTCGGTGCGGGCGGGACTACCGACGTGGTGGCACGCGCCGTGGGCGAGCTCTTGAGCCGGGAACTGGGCCAGCCCGTTGTCGTCGAGAACAGGCCGGGCGCCGGCGGCGCCGTGGCGACCACAGCACTGGCCAAGATGCCGGCTGACGGCTACAACCTGGTCGTCACCATGTCGACGACGGTGGCGTTGGATCCCCAGATATCCAAGCTGGCCTATACGGTCGATGATTTCACCTACGTCGCGGCGGCGGGCGAATTTCCCGAAGCTTATGTAGCGCTGCCCGCACGCAACTGGAAGACAATGAAAGACGTGGCGGCCGAAGGCAAGGGCAAGAACCTGACCATCGCTTCGAACTCGGCACTGGACAAGATGGTTACCGCTTTCATTGCCAAGCAGGAAAAAATCAAGCTGCCTTTGGTTCCTACGCGCAGCGGTTCAGAGGTCGTCACGCAAGTGCTGGGCGGTCATGTGGACCTGGGGTACAGCTCGGGCGCTTACTACCCCCAGGCCAAGAGCGGAAATCTGTCCGTGCTGGCCGTGCTGGGCGAAAAG
>JAEWEH010000150.1 GCA_023389535.1 Pseudomonadota bacterium | reverse complement strand
ATGGTGCGCCAGTGGCAGGAGCTGATACACGAAGGCCGCTACAGCCACAGCTACAACGCCTCCATCCCGGATTTCGTCGCGCTCGCCAAGGCCTTTGGCTGGGGCGCCGCGCGGGTCGAGAACCCGGCAGACCTGGATGCCGCCCTGGAGGAATGCATGGCGTACGACGGGCCTTTCTTCCTGGATGTGGTGGTGCTGGCCCAGGAAAACTGCTTCCCCATGATGCCGGCGGGCTACGGCCACCAGCAAGTCATGCTGTCCGAAGACACTTGGTACGTCGAGGACTAAACAAACGGGCGCGACCGATAGAAAACCCCAATATTCGCGAGGAGTCGTTTGCGGTACAACATCCGCCGATCATTAACTTTCGATTGTTGGGGTAATAATGCGCAAGAACTGGGTTTCCAAGTGGATGGTGGCATTGTCCGTGGCAGGCATCTTTGCTGCAGGGCCGGCCATGGCCGAGAAAACGCTGAAAATGGCCTACGCGCTGTCCACCAGCTCGCACTACGGCGCGGGCGCCGAAGCCTTCGCGAAATCCATAGACTCCGGATTCGGCGGCCAGTACAAGATTCAGCAATTCCCCAATAGCGCACTGGGAGGCGAACGCGAGGTCATCGAGGGCCTGCAGCTGGGCACCATAGACCTGGCCATCGTCTCCACGGGCGCCACCTTGAACTTCGTGCCCAAGACCGGCGTCTTCGATATCCCTTTCCTGTTCCGCGACCTGGCCCATGCGCGCAAGGTCATGGACAGCGACATCGGCAAGCAGATGCTGGCTGAATTTTCCAAGCGTGGCCTGGTGGCCCTGGCCTGGGGCGAACAAGGCTTTCGCCAGCTCACCAATAATGTGCGGCCTGTCGCGACGCCCGCCGACGCCAAGGGCCTGAAGATCCGCACGACGGAAAACCCCATCCACATTGCGGCGTTCCGGCAACTGGGCATCTTGGCCACCCCCATGGCCTGGCCCGAAGTGGCCACCGCCCTGCAGCAAGGCACCATAGACGGGCAGGAAAACCCCATGTCGGTCATCGTGTCCGCCAAGTTGCCTCAACTGCAAAAATATCTTTCGCTCACGGCCCACGTATACGGGCCCGCCCTGGTATTGATGTCGCCCAACGTCTATGACGGCCTGTCGGATGCCGACAAGGAAAAATTCAAGGCAGCCGGCCACGAATCGGCCGTCGCCATGCGCAAGTATGTCGACGACATCGAAAAAAGCGGTATCGAAGAAGTCAAGAAGCAGGGCATGCAGGTCAATACCGTCGACCACGCCGCCTTTGTAAAGGCGGTCGAGCCAGTCTATCCGCAGTACTACAAGCAATTCGGCAAGGACCTGGTCGAGTCGATCCGCAACACGAAGTAATCGTGCATCTCGCCGACAAGCGCCCGGCGGACCGGCCATGCCGGCTCCGCCACTCATGGCGAGGCGTCCCGACGGTATCCGGCCCGGACGCAGAACAGGAAATAAAGTGTCTTTCATCCGTTTTCTGGACCGAACCCTATTCCGCCTGATTTCCGGCCTGACGCAGTTATTGCTCTTGTCGGCGGTGGCGGCCGGGTTCTATCAGGTTCTGGCGCGCTTCGTGCTGCAGTCTCCCGCCGACTGGAGCGAAGCCTGGACACGCGCCGCCCTGATCTGGACCGTCATGCTGGGTATCGTCCTGGCGTTCCGCCATGGCGCCATGCTAAGCGTGGAAATGCTGCACAGCGCCCTGGGTCCGCACAAGGGCCGCATGCTGGAGCACCTGATCATGGCCATATGCGTCGCCTTCCTGGGTTTCATGGCCTGGGTCGGTGGGCAGATGGCCTGGCGCGTGCGCTTCCAGACCATGCCCAGCCTCGAGGTATCCATTTCATGGATCTATATCGCCATTCCCATCGGCGCGGGCCTGGCAATATTGGGCGTGCTCGCCCACTGGATCGAACGCCCGCAGCGCGCCGTGGTGGACGATACCGTCCTTTGATACCCCTACCGGCACTCTCTATGTTCCTAGCCTCATTCTTCAAGCACGCCCGGATGGCCCCATGACGCAGCTAATGGTCGTATCAATGCTGGTGTTTTTCGCCTTGTCGGTGCCGGTCGCGGTGTCGATAGGGCTGGGCAGCATGCTGGGTGTGGCCTACGACGGCAACATGACGTGGCTGGTGGTGGCGCAGCAGATCTACGCTTCCCTGGACAAATACCCTTTGGTGGCGGTGCCCTTCTTCATTCTGGCGGGCAACCTGATGGAAGCCGGGGGTATTTCCGAACGCATGGTGGATTTCGCCAAGAGCGTCGTCGGCGGAATGCAGGGGGGACTGGCATGCAGCTGCGTGCTGACCTGCATGATTTTCGCCGCGGTGGCGGGGTCCAGCGTGGCCACGACTTTCGCGGTCGGCGCCATCCTGATCCCGGCCATGGTCAAGCATGGCTATCCGAAGCCCTTTGCCGCCTCGCTGCAGGCCTCCGCGGCGGAACTGGGGGTCATCATCCCGCCCTCCATTCCAATGATATTGTTTGCGGTGTCGACGGATACGTCGGTGGGCGAGCTCTTTATTGCGGGCATCGGCCCGGGCTTGTTGATCGGCGGCGCGTTGATGCTGTATGTCTGGTTTTATGCGCGTCGGCATGGCTACGGTAAGAACGATGGCGCCGGGCGCCTGGCGCTGTGGCCGGCTTTCAAGCAGGCCTGGCTGGCTTTGCTGATGCCGGTGATTATCCTGGGCGGCATTTATGGCGGCGTATTCACGCCGACCGAGGCGTCGGCCGTGGCGGTGGTGTATGCGCTGGTTGTGGGGATATTCGTCTATCGGCGGCTGAATTTCGCCAGCCTGTCCAAAACCTTGCACCGTTCGGTCATTTCCACGGCCGTCATCATGTTCGTGATCGCGAACGCGGGTGTATTCGGTTTTCTGCTGAACCGGGCGGGTGTGCCGGCGGCGCTGGGGGAATGGCTCAGCCATATATTCAGCGATAAATATGCTTTTTTGTTGGGGGTGAACGCGGCGCTTTTTGTCATCGGGATGTTCATCGAAACGTCCGCTTCCATTGTTGTCCTGGCACCGCTGCTGTTGCCGGTGGCGATGCAGTTCGGTGTGGATCCGGCGCACTTCGGGGTGATCATGGTGGTGAATCTGGCGTTGGGGATGGTGACGCCGCCTTTCGGCGTGAATCTGTTTGCCGCGTGTGCGGTGGCGAATCTGCCGATAGAAAGGCTGTTGCGGCCTCTGCTGCCGTTTGTGGGGGTGGCGCTGGGTTGCTTGCTGCTGATCACTTATATGCCGGGGATATCGCTGTTCTTTAAGGAACTGGTGTACGGGTAATCGGCGTACTGTGTTCTGCTGACATTGTGTAGCGCTGTCTTGTCCACGCGTGGACAGTTCCCCACCGATGAAGCGGCCTTGAAGCTGCTGTGGCTGGCTATCCGAAACATCACTATCAAATGGGGGCGGCCACGCACTGCTGGAAGGCAGCCATGCAGTAGTTTGCCATCCGCTACCGCGACCCTGGCCCGCGTGCCGGTATTCGTATTCGTGGCACTGTCTTTACTTTATGACGCGTGCCGGGTGGCGGGGCCGGGTCTTGCTCCTCGTGACCGGTCCGGCGCCCTGCGCGCCGGACTGCGGCTGCGCTCCTCTCGTTCGCCCATTCGGGCTGCCTTCGAGTTCGCTCGCCCGGCCCCGAAAGTCGCCGCGACCCGGCCCCGCCACCCGTCCCGCTGCGGTGGTTTGTGCTTGTAGCGCTGCTGGGGCGGATGGGTGCTTGGCGTTTCTTTGTGACGTTTGTGGTGCTGGAACAGGTCTTGCGCCGTCCCGGCCTCGCGCGCCTGCCGCGCGGGCCGGGACATTCGGGGTGGTCGGGTTATAGGGCGTGTAAACACCTGAAGCGGGGACGCGATAGTCTCGGTGAGGGCGGGGCGGTGCTGTTCGGTGTCGGCGCCTAGCCTGGGTGTGATGAAGCCGCGGCCTTTAGGTCGCAACTTGCTCGCAATGCAGGGGCGCCCCCGGGGCGCTGCATTGGCATTGATATGGTCACGCTGGGCCTCGCCGTGAAGGCGAGGCTTGCGCTTTGGGCTGTGGTCAGAATGGCGGATCGTCGTCGTCGGCGGGGGCGGCGCTGACGACGGCTTTCTTGACCGCTTTTTTTGCTGCAGCTTTTTTTGCCGCGGTTTTGGCGGCGGCTTTCTTAACGGCGGACTTGGCGGGTGACTTTGTCGCCGCAGCCTTCTTGGCCGCTGTCTTCGTGGCTGTTTTGGCGGCCGTTTTTGCAGTTGCCTTGGTTGCCGTTTTGCTTGCGGTCTTTTTGCCGGGTTTTTCGGGGCGGGGCTCGAATTCGAAGCCTATCTTGCCGTCGGGTTGGCGGACGAGGTAGGCCTTGAATTTGCGGTTGGTGCGGCTGGATACGAAGCCGTCGAGCAAGTCGGTCTTGCCTTCGGACAGCAGCTTGCGCACCTGGTCGGCGGAGATTTCTTGCTGCAGGATCATTTTGCCGCTGCGGAAGTCGCAGGTTTTGTTGGGCCCTACGGATTTTTCGCAGACGTAGTTCATGCCGTATTCGTAGACTTTGCCGCCGCACTTGGGGCAGTCGCCCACCGGGGTGTGGCCGGAAAAGTCGACGGGTTCGGTGTCTTCTTCTTCCTTCTGCCCGAAATCGAATTCCAGTTTGTATTCGTCGGTAATGCGCAGCAGGGCGGCGAAGGGGCGCCCCATCTTGCTGATGAAGCCTGGCAGCGGGCCCAGTTGGCGCTCGGAAAGCAGTTGCTCGACCTCGGCGATTTCGAATGTGCGGCCGCCGGGGTGCTTGCCGATGGAGAAATCGCATTGGGTGCAGGCATAGCGGCGATAGTTTTCCTTGACCACGCCGCCGCACTTGGGGCAGGGTGTTTTCAGGGTGGCGTAATCGCCCGGTACGGTGTCGCGTTCGTATTCCTTGGCGCGCTTGACGATGACCTGGGTCATTTGCGCGATTTCGCGCATGAATTCGTCGCGGTCCAGCTGGCGCTGCTCGATTTGTTTCAGCTTGTGTTCCCATTCGCCGGTCAGTTCGGGCGACGTCAGTTCGTTGACGTCCAGCCCTGCCAGGAGCGTCATCAACTGGCGAGCCTTGGCGCTGGGAATCAGGTCGCGCCCTTCGCGGCGCAAATAGCCTTCATTCAGCAGGCCTTCAATGATGGCCGCGCGGGTGGCGGGTGTGCCCAGGCCCCGTTCCGACATGGCTTCGCGCAGGGCTTCGTCGTCCACCAGCTTGCCGGCGCCTTCCATGGCCGACAGCAAGGTGGCTTCGGTGAAGTGCGCAGGCGGTTTGGTGACCAGGCCGCGGGCCTCGACGTCTTCGGTCCGGACTTTTTCGCCGTCAGATACGGCCACCAGGTTGGTATCGTCGCCTTGCGCTTCGCGCCCGTAGATCGCCAGCCAGCCCGGGGCGACCAGCACTTTGCCTTCGGTCTTGAAATGGTGCCCGGACACTTCGGTGATGCGCGTGGTGACGCGGAACTCGGCAGCGGGGAAGAACACCGCCAGAAAGCGCCGCAGGACCAGGTCGTAGATCTTGTTTTCCGCGTCGCTCAGTTCACGGGGAATCTGCAGCGTGGGGATGATGGCGAAGTGGTCGGAGACTTTCTTGTTGTCGAAGATGCGCCGATTGTGCTTGACCCATTTCTGTTTGCAGATGGTCTGGGCAAACCTGCTGAGCCCGCCTGCCGCCCCGGAGCTGGCTTCGGCCAGGGTTTCCATGGTGTTCTGTACGGTGCCCAGGTAATCTTCGGGCAGATAGCGCGAATCGGTACGGGGGTAGGTCAGGGCCTTGTGCCGTTCGTATAGCGTCTGGGCTAGCGCCAGGGTGGTCTTGGCGGAAAAGCCGAAACGCGAGTTCGCTTCTCGCTGCAGCGACGTCAAATCGAACAGGGCGGGAGAGATCTGCGTGGACGGCTTCGATTCTTCCGTTACATGGCCGGGCTGGCCGCGGCAGGCCATCACGATGGTTTGCGCCGCGGTCTGCGACCACAGGCGCGAATCGCGCTGCTCCGCGTCGCGTTCGTCCTTCACGAATTTGGGGTCGAACCAGCGGCCCGTGTACAGGCCCGCCGCCGCGACAAACGTGCCATGGACTTCCCAGTAGTCGCGCGGCACGAACTTGCGGATGCGTTCCTCGCGCTCGTTCACAATGGCCAGGGTCGGGGTCTGGACGCGCCCGACCGGCGTCTTGAAGAATCCGCCGTCCTTGCTGTTGAAGGCCGTCATGGCGCGGGTGCCGTTGATGCCCACCAGCCAGTCTGCTTCTGCACGCGAACGTGCCGCCGCTTCCAGTGGCTTCATGGTTTCGTCATTGCGCAGGTTGGCGAAGGCTTCGCGGATGGCGGCCTGGGTCATGGAACGCAGCCAAAGGCGCTGTACCGGCTTTTTCACCCCGGAATACTGCACGATGTAGCGGAAGATCAGTTCGCCTTCACGGCCCGCGTCGCAGGCATTGATGATGGCGCCCACATCCTTGCGCTTGAGCAGCTTGACCAGCAGCTTGAGCCGTTCGGCCGAGCGCTTGTCGGTGGGGCCAAGCTCGAATTGCGGGGGAATGACCGGCAGGTGGGCGAAGCTCCATTTGCCGCGTACGGGATCGTTCGGGGCCACCAGGCTAAGCAGGTGGCCGATGCTGGAGGCGAGCACATACTGTTCGCTTTCGAAATAGTCGCCTTCCCGGGTGAAGCCACCCAGGGCGCGGGAAATATCCAGGGCTACCGACGGTTTCTCGGCAATAATGAGCGTTTTATTCATGAGTTTCCAGTAACTGCGTTTCAGCAGCAATAGCGCGGATAATACGAGGTGAGAAACGCACTATGCAAGTCGGGGGCCCTAAACATCACACCCCTCAAGCGCTCCATTGGCCGATTTTCCTGTGGAAATCGTCCTTGGCGCTGGCTTGCCTGCTGCTGGCAAGCGCCGGGGTTTGCTGGATTGCCGCCAATTGGGTCCATGCCAGTGCTTTGCAGAAGCTGCTCGGAACCCAGGCCGTACTGGCCGGCCTGGTGTTCGGGGCGACCGCGCTGCTATGGACCGGCAAGGGCGGGCGCAATCCCGACTGGTCCGCGCCCGGGCTGCTGATGGCTTTGGCGGCCGTGGCAACGGGCGCCTTGCTGGCCTTGCAGGGGCAAATTTACCAGACTGGGGCGGATCCCTGGCAGCTGTTCATCCTCTGGACGGCCTTGCTGCTGCCGTGGCTGCTCGCCTATCCCACGCTTTTCCTGGCCTTGGCCACGGCGATTTTGCTGAACGTCGGTAGCTACTTGTATCTGGATGACGCAGCTCCGGCCTGGGCGGGGGCCAGTTTGGCTGCAAGTGGCGCTGCCCGCTGCAGCATGATGGTGATATTGAATATCCTGCTGCTGGCGATATGGGAAAGCTGGGCGTTCCGGCTGGCAGACCGCTGGCGCATCGGGCCGCGTTGCGTGGCCTCGGCAGCCCTGGGCTGGGTGGTCGTCGCGGTTCTGGGCAGCCTGGACGCCTCTACAGGCCCGTGGGGCCCGGTAATCGCGGGGCTGGCGGTGTCCATACCCATGGGCCTGATATATAGCCGCTGGCGGCCCGACCTGGCGTTGACGACCTTTGCCGCGTTGACCGCATTCGTCCTTGTCGGCATCGGGATGGTGGCGCAAGCCGAATCGGACATCGCGTTGCTGGGGGCTGTCGCGGCATTGCTGGTTCTTAGTGGCTTGTTGATGCGCTGGCTGCTGGCGCTGTGGCGGCCTTTATCCGCAGCTGCGGTCGAGTCAGCATCTGGGGCCGGCACACCGCAAGGCGGGTATGGGAAGCCGCCGCTGTCGGCAGGCTCTGCCGGCCTTGCCGATCACACGAGGCGGCACGCTGACGCTCCGGAAGCGGGGCGCCCTGAGCCCTGGCCCTTCAGCCTGTTTCGACTGATCGTCCTGGCATTCACTGCCGGCCTCGTCATTCTTTTCCTGCATGGCTTCTTCGATCTGGGCCTGAAGGATCTGTGGTTCACCGGGCTGGTCGTCTGTGCCGGCGGCGTAGTGATATACAGGGTGCGCACGCGGCCCGGTTTGTCTCGCGATGCAGGCCTGACCTTGGTGGCGGCGGGTTTTTTGATGGCGATCGGCGGATTCGGCGCTTGGAACGAGGTCTCCACGGGTATCAAAGTAGCTGCGGTGCTGGGGCTGGGTCTGGTTCTATACGTTCTCGTCGACCATCCGGTCTTGCGGTTCATGCTTGCGGCCCTGGCGCTGGCTTTTGCAACCGCCATGACATGGCCAGGCAGCGGCACGGGCGGTATGTCGGCAGCCGAACATGCCCATGCGTCGGCGTACCTGCCTGCCTATCTGCGCTTGTGGTGGCTATCCGCAGCGGCGGTGCTGGCATGGGCCGTGGGCAGTTGCCGGCGGGATGCCACCTTTTGGCTGCCGCTGGCCTGGGCGTTGACGGTCCTGGCTCAATCGCTGGCGTGGCTGGCGCCGGCGCCCACCCTTTATGCTCTCGGTTCGGCATGGGTGCAAGTTCCTGAATTGATCATTATCTGGCTGACCTGCGCCATGCTTCCTGTAGTGGTGCTGCTTGCGCTGCTCTGGCGAAGCACAGCGTCGCCACGCCTGCGCTGGGGTGCGTCGGCGGCTCTGGCTGTCGCCAGTGCGGGCTGGATGGGAATGCCCGGTGTGGCGCTGGCCTTGGTCTGGCTGCTATTGGGATACGCGCTGGGCCGGAAACCCCTGCTGGCGTTTGGCGTGCTTGCCATGCTGGCCTATCTGGCCCGCTTCTATTACCAAATGGATGCCCTGTTGCTGGACAAGTCCTTGTTGCTGGGGTTTACCGGCGCCTGGCTGGCGTTCTGCGGATGGCTTATGCGCGTGCTGGCCGCCCGCATGCGGCCTGATGTCAGTGTGGAACAGCCGGCCGCGGACGCATTGTTTGCTGCGACGGGGGCCGACTCATCAAGCTTATCTCGATCGTGGTTGCGGCCTTCCGGGTTGTTGGCCGGCCTTGTTCTGGTCCTGGCCACCGCCAATGCCGGCATGTATCAGCACCAGCGCTTGTTGGCTTCGGGGCAGGTGGTCGTGCTGTCGCTGGCGCCCGTGGACCCCCGTTCGCTGATGCAGGGCGATTACATGGCGCTGCGGTTCGCCGTCGCCGGGCCATTGCAGGAAGCCTTGCAAGCGGCGCCACACCAGGTCTCGCAGGCAATCCGCAGCAAACAAGGCGGCTATATGCTGTTGCAGCCGGACGACGCCGGCGTACATCAATTCGTGGCCATGGGCGGGGATCAGGACAATTGGTGGGCGCAGTCAGGCAAACCGTGGCATGCAGGTAGCGCACATGGCAAGCCGACCGCCATGCTGGCCTTCGGCTTGCGCGCCGGCGGGCCGCGTATCGTCACCGACGCCTGGTTCTTTCCGGAAGGCCGGGCGGCGCATTACGAACAGGCCCGCTACGGGGAAATCAGGGTGAATGGGGAAGGCCGCGCCTTGCTGGCCCGCCTGCTCGATGTAAATTTACAGCCTTTGCCGTGATCTATGGCCATTGCATTGATGGCAAGCGCGCTGGCGCAATGCCGCGACTGTGAGGCACCGGTTACGGCCCGTTAACGCTAAATATCGAAGCGGCGCGCCCATTGCGCTTGGGCCGTCCGCCAGAACGCTGGAACGTCGTTGGCGTCCAGTGTTTCAAAGCCCAGGGTCCGCCAGGCTTTGTTCAGCGTCGTCAAGGGTTGGGTCAGGTCCATGGCGGCCGCATGGTTCTGCTTGGACAATTTGCGGCCGGTTTCGTCGCAAAGCAAGGGTACGTGCATGGTGCGCGGATAGTGGATGCCCAGCACGCGCGCCAATACCTGCTGCCGGGGGGTGGAGTCCAGCAGGTCGGATC
>JAEWEH010000147.1 GCA_023389535.1 Pseudomonadota bacterium | reverse complement strand
CGTTACATTCCAGAAGTGATGCCCATGGAAATACGTCAACTAGAAGCTTTCGCTGCGGTGCATTCCGCTGGGAGCGTGACGGCGGCAGGCCGCTTGCTCGATCGCTCCCAGCCCATGGTCAGCCGTCAGATCCAGGATCTCGAACAGGAACTGGGCTTCACTCTATTCACGCGCACTCGCCCGCAGGTCACATTGACCGAGCAGGGCAGGGAATTCTACGAAGAAGTGCGCAACGTCCTGACGGGCCTGCAGCAGCTGGACACGCGCTCGCGCGAGATTGCCGCAGGCAAGGCACGGCCGATGCGTATCGCCGCGACTTATTCGCTGGGGTCCAGCCTGGTGCCTTCCGTAATTGGCCGGCTGGAACAGTCCGACCCTGTTTTCGAATATAAGCTATTGCTCAGCACCATGGAACCCTATGGTGTGGTCAATGCTGTTTCCGATGGGCTGGCGGATATCGGCGTGGTCAGCTTGCCCATAGATTTGGGGCGCTGCCAGCTGCATTGGTCCGGTCAGGCGCCATGCATCCTGGCGCTGCCCCAGGGTCATCCCCTGACCCGTAACGCGACAGTGCGCCTGGACGACCTGGGCGATAACGTCACGGCCATTGCGCTCTCCAACCATACGCGCCTGCGCCACCGGCTGGCTACGGCCTTGCTGCCGACCGACCCCGCGGCGCCGCCCAGACGCCATATCGAGACCACTTCTTCGCTGAACGCCTTGATGCTGGTCCGTGCCGGTGTAGGCGTTGCCCTGCTGGACCCCTTTACCGCCGTCGACATGATGCCGTCAGGGGTTGTTTACCGGCCTATCGACCGGCATGTGCCGTACATGATGGGCGTCATCACGCATCGCGACCGCCTGCTGACACCCGAAGGGGAAAGACTGGTGCAGGCGATGTGGGACTACGCATCGGCCAATGTGCCGCGCTTCGTGGCGGGCGACAGCAGCGGATTGCCCAAGAGCGCTGACCCTTTCGAGGCGGAATCGGGCTTCGAAGCCGATGATCGCGGCGACGAGGACGAACGCCAGATCGCATAGTCTCCGTCGACGCTGCAACAGGCGTCATGCGGACGCCCGCAGCCGCAAGCGGTGGCCATGCAATCTGCCGCGTGGCCGCGCACGATACTTTTCCAGATTCATTCATCATCCATTCATTCATGACAACGACACCCACTACCGACATTGCCGGGCTGGCCGCTTTGGAACAACGTCTGGCGCAGGATCTGGCCTGGCTCGAACTGCCCGCGCAACCCTGGGTCCCGCGCGCCACCATCGATGGCACGGAGCTGCTGGATGTGGCCATCGTAGGGGCGGGCATGGCCGGCCTGGCCGCGGCCACGTCGCTGAACCACCTGGGCATGCGCGCCCAGGTGTTCGACAGCGCCCCGCAAGGCTATGAAGGCCCCTGGGCCACCACCGCGCGCATGGAAACCTTGCGCTCGCCCAAGCAATTGACCGGCCCGGCGCTGGGCCTGCCAGCCCTGACTTTCCGTGCCTGGTTCGAAGCGCAGTTCGGCACGTCGGCCTGGGAAGCCCTGGACAAGATACCGCGCTTGCAGTGGATGGATTATCTGCGGTGGTATCGACGTGTCATGAAGGTTGATGTCCATAACGAGCACCAAGTGCTCGACATCATTCCGCGACCCAGTCACGTGGAGCTGCGCATGCAGGCGCCCGCCGGCGCGCGGACGGTCTTGGCTCGGCGTGTCGTGCTGGCCACCGGGCGCGCGGGGCTGGGCGGGGCATATTTACCGGATTTCATTGCCAATGTGCCGCGGCAGTACTGGGCGCATTCATCGGATGAGCTGGATTATTCGACCTTGCGCGGCCTGCGGGTCGGCGTGGTGGGGGCGGGGGCTTCGGCCATGGACAGCGCCGGCACGGCGCTGGAAAATGGCGCAGCCAGCGTCGACATGCTGATCCGCCGCCCTGATTTCCCCCGCGTGAACAAGAGCAAAGGCGCAGGCCACCCGGGCTTCACCCATGGTTTCATGAACTTGCCGGACGAATGGCGCTGGCGGCTACGGCGCTACATCAATGTGCAGCAGGTACCCCCGCCGCGCGCCAGTGTGCTGCGCGTATCGAGTCACGAACAAGCCCGTTTCCATTTCAGTTCGCCCATTCTGGAAGTACAGGAAGCGCAGGGTTGCATTAACGTGCGAACTCCATCCAGGACTTATGAACTGGACTTCCTGATCCTGTCCACCGGCTTTGCCATCGACTGGCATAGTCGGCCCGAATATGCCACCCTAGCGCCGCATGTCCGGACGTGGTCCGACAGCCGTGGCCCGGCTGGGGAAATCGACCAGGAACTTTTGGATTCGCCCGATCTCGGGCCGGCATTCGAAATGCAGGAAAAGGTTCCGGGCGAATTGCCGGGGCTGTCGCGGGTGCATTGCTTCTGCTATCCGGCCACGCTTACCCATGGCACGGTGTCGGGCGATATCCCCGCCATCAGCGATGGCGCGAAGCGTCTCGGCCAAGGCATTGCCAGCCTGCTCTTTGTTGAAAACATCGAGACGCATTTTGAACAGCTTCAGGCCTACGACGACCCGGAAGTATTTGGCGACGAATGGACACCGGCGGCATGATCCGCGGCTTATTTGCAGGATAGACTCATGGAAAAAATCAACACGGAAAGCGCGTCGGCGCAGGCGGGCGATGTCATCGACACCATTGTCGGCCTGGATGCGTCGCACCCCCTGTATGCGACGCGCCATGCGCGCAAGAAAGTGGTCGAGGCGACCCAGGGCAGCTATGACTTGTTCTTTCGGCCGGGCGATGCCGGCTTGCCACTGAATGAGCGCTTGCTGGTGGCTTTGCACGCCAGCCTTTTGTCTGGTTCGGCGCCGCTGGCGCAACACTATCGCGACGCCCTGACCGGGCAAGGCGCTGACCCCGCGGCACTGGCCGCCGTGGAAGCAGGGCGCGAGACTGACCTGCCGGCTTCGCGTTTGCGCGAGATGCTGGAATTTACACGCAAGTTGATCCTGAAGCCGATCGAAGGCGACGAAGCGGCTTTGCGCCGCTTGAAGGATGCCGGCATGGCCACGCCCGACATCGTCACCCTGGCCCAGCTGGTGGCCTTCCTGTCGTATCAGATCCGCCTGGCCGCCGGGCTGATGGCCATGAAAGCATGGGAGTCGAAATGAACGAAGTCATCAATATCAATGGCTACACCAACCAGACGCTGGACTGGAAGGCATGGCTGGACGTCGTCAACCCCGAACGCGCCACACCGGAACAGACCGCGGTGCTGGAAATGAGCCACCCCAAGGCCAAGGTGTCGGATTACTATCTGTTCCTGGTGCATCAGCCGGAAATCCTGCGGCAGCGCTCCGAGGCGTTCAATGCCATCATGTACGCCCCTGGCGGCTTGCCGCGCGCCGAGCGCGAACTGAGTTCCACCGTTGTTTCCTGCATCAATGGCTGTGTGTACTGCGCTTCTGTTCATGCACAGCGCTTCGAGCAACTGGCCAAGCGCAACGACACGGTGACACAAGTCTTCAGCGATCCGCGCAACGCCGGCATCGACCCGCGCGAGCAGGCCATTGCACAGTTCTCGGTCAAGCTGACCGAAGCGCCCAACGACATCGGGCCGGATGACATGCAGGCACTGCACGATGCCGGTCTGTCGCAAGGCGAGATCCTGGATCTGCTGCATGCGGGCTCCATCTTCGCCTGGGCCAATCGCCTGATGCTGAACCTGGGCGAGCCGGTATTCCCTGACCAACAGGGTCAATAAAGGACAAAGGGTCTGGCGGCGCTAGACGGCGCCGTCCGCATGGCCCAGCATTTGCACGCCGGCATGCGCGCCGAAGCGCTCGCAGGCCTTGTTGACGCATTGCACCGC
>JAEWEH010000428.1 GCA_023389535.1 Pseudomonadota bacterium | reverse complement strand
AAGGGATCAACGCTGGATCAGGGCGTAGCGCGGTCACGGAAGTCAATTTCCCGACGTGGATATTCAATGAGCGCTTTGATTCTGGTTTTACGATGCAATTGATGCGCAAGGACGTCGGCCTGGCTCTGGGTATGCTGCGCGGGCTGGGGGTGCCGGCGCCCATGGCCGAGGCGGCGGCCAAGCTATGGAAGGATAGCGCAGCGTCCATCGGCGACGCGGAAGATTTCAATCGCATTACAAGCTTCATACCCGGCCAACGATAGGGGCACAAGCCGCAATCACTGATCGACAACGGAGTCCGCATGCAAACAAGCGCTGTACAAGGGCTGATGGACGTGTTCAAGGAATTTTTTCCACGTGCCGATGGCTTGGGTTCTTATGTGCAAGGACAGTTGCTGCCTGGTGATGGCGCGCTGGTCAGTTTGCAAGATCCGGCCACAGGGCGGGACGCGCTGGCCTACGCCGACGCAGGGGCGCGCGTGGTGGATGCGGCAGCCCGGGCGGCTCTAATGGCCCAAACGGCTTGGGCGGCCCTGCCGCACGCCCAGCGCGGCCGCATCGTTTTCGGCGTCGGAGCGGCCATACGGGCCCGCCAGGAAGCACTCGCCCGGCTGGAGTCCGTCAACGCCGGCAAGCCCATAAGGGACTGCCGCGTGGAAGTGGCCAAGGTCGCCGAGATGTTTGAATACTACGGCGGTTGGGCGGACAAGTTCCATGGTCAGGTCATCCCGGTTCCCAGCGGCCATCTCAACTATACCCGGCGTGAGCCCATGGGCGTGGTGCTGCAGATCACGCCATGGAATGCGCCTATCTTCACTTGCGGCTGGCAGGTCGCACCCGCGATAGCAATGGGCAATGGCGTGCTGCTCAAGCCCTCGGAACTGACCCCATGCACCTCGCTGGCAGTGGCGCTGCTGGCCGAGCAGGCCGGTGTGCCGGCGGGCCTGATCAATGTCCTGTCGGGCTATGGCCACACCACCGGACAGGCCGCCATCGAGCACAACGCAGTCAGGAAAGTGGTGTTCGTCGGTTCGCCCGCCACGGGAAGAAGAGTCGCTGCCGCAGCCGCCCAGCGCATCGTGCCTTGTGTCCTGGAGCTGGGCGGGAAATCGGCCAATATTGTGTTCGACGATGCCAACCTGGAAAAGGCCAGCCAGGGCGCGCAGGCAGCGATATTCTCAGCCGCGGGGCAAAGCTGTGTGGCGGGCTCCAGGTTGCTGGTGCAGCGGGGCGTCTATGACCGCTTCGTCGCCATGGTGGCCCAGGGGGCGGATCGCATACGGGTGGGCCCGCCGCAGGACGACCAGACCGAGGTGGGGCCCATTGCCAACAGCAAGCAATATGGCCATGTGCAAGAAATGATACAGGCCGGCCTGAAGGTGGGGGCCGTATTGGCCAGCGCGTCCGCCGAATGCCCGCAGCCGGGCTTCTATGTGCGGCCCACTGTGCTGTCTCAGGTCAGCAATAGCATGCGCATCGCGCAGGAGGAAATCTTCGGGCCGGTGCTGGCTGCCATTCCGTTCGATACCGAAGAAGATGCCATACGCATCGCCAACGATACCCGTTTCGGCCTGGCCGGGGCGGTATGGACCAGCGATGTCGCCAGGGCGCATCGCGTGGCCGCGAAGGTCAGGGCGGGCACTTTCTGGATCAATGCCTACAAGACCATCAACGTGGCTTCGCCATTTGGCGGATATGGCGACAGCGGCTATGGCCGATCCAGCGGCATGGAAGCGCTGTATGAATACACGCAGACCAAGAGCGTGTGGGTGGAAACCGCCGCCGACACTGCGCCGGTATTCGGGTATGCCCCATGACCCGGCTTTATTGCCTTCCCGTACACCATCCTGTATCGTAAAAAGGCATGCTTTACCGACAATAGTTCCCCGTGCCTGCATGGCGCGGTCAGCTGGCAGCTGTGGCCTTGCCATGGCATAGACCAACGGGGCAATACAACAGCAGCACTGAAGGAGACATAAGATGCACCAGAATCTTAAGGTTTCAAGCTTGGTGGGCAGTTTGTTGGTGGCAGTACCCTTGACCCTGGGCTTGGCAGGCGCCGCAACCGCGGAAACCACCATCACCGCGGTCATGCAGGCGCCTTTGCGCTCTCTCGACCCCGTCATTACCACGGCTTACGTCATCCGCAACTACGGCTACATGGTGTACGACACCTTGCTCAGCGTGGATGCCAACGGTGATATCAAGCCCCAAATGCTTGAAAAGTGGGAAGTCTCCCCGGACGGCAAAACCTATACCTTCACCCTGCGCGACGGCTTGAAATGGCACGATGGCAAGCCCGTCACCACAGATGACTGCATCGCCTCCATCAAGCGCTGGGCCAAGCAGGACAAGATGGGTCAGGTCATGGAAACCTTGACCACCTCCATGGACAAGGTGGACGACAAGACCTTTTCCATGACCTTCAGCGCGCCGACCAATATCGTGCTGCGCGCCCTGTCCAAGCCCAGTTCGCTGGCCGCCTTCATGATGCCGGAAAGGGTGGCCAAGACGTCGCCTTCCGAGCCCATTACCGAATCCATCGGTTCGGGACCCTTCAAGTTCGTGGCCAGCGAATACAAGCCCGGCGTGCAGGCCGTGTTTGTCAAGAACCAGGATTATGTTCCCCGCAAAGAACCGCCCAGCGGCATGGCGGGCGGGCGCGTGGTCAAGGTGGACAAGGTCCGCTGGGTAGCCATGCCGGACGCCATGACGGGCATCAATGCGCTGAAGAACAAGGAAATCGACTTCATCGAACAAGCGCCCTACGATCTGTTGCCCATCCTGGAACAAGACAAGGACATACAACTGATTGTCGCCAAAAGCCAGGGCGGGCAGCCGATCATGCGGCTCAATCAGCTTATACCGCCATTCGACAACAAGCTGATCCGCAAGGCCGCCATGGCCGCCATTGATCAAAAGGCCATCATGCAGGCGGATATTGGCAATCCCAAGTACTACGCCACTTGTGGCGCACTGTTCGGCTGCGACAGCACTTATGCATCGGTCGCGGGGTCCGAAGACCTGATCAAGGCCGATCCTGAAAAATCCAAGGCCCTGCTGAAGGAAGGCAACTACGACGGCACGCCCGTGGTCATCATGCACCCTACCGATTTCGCCAATGCCGGCGGGTCATTCGTGCCGGTCATTGCCCAGCAACTGCGTCAGGGCGGCTTCAAGGTGGATGTGCAGGCCATGGATTGGCAAACGGTGGTCACGCGGCGCGCCTCGCAAAAGCCGGTAGCTGATGGTGGCTGGAACATTTTCACTACCTATCTGTCGTTGGCCGACATTACCGATCCGCTTAGCAACTACACCGTCGCAGCCAATGGCAAGCAGGCCTGGTTCGGCTGGCCGACCTCGCCTGAAATCGAAAAGCTGCGTCAGCAGTTTGCGACGTCGGCCGATGCGGGCGAACTGAAAAAACTGGCGACCGAGGTACAGAAGCTGGCCATGGAAGAGGTCGTGGTGGTGCCGCTGGGCGAGTTCTCTGTCGTGGCCGCTGCACAGAAATCACTCAAAGGCATTCTTAACGCACCCGTCCCTGTCTTCTGGAATATCGAAAAGACTAAAGACTGATGCTGCTCATCATTCTGAAACGACTGGCCGCCACCATTCCCGTATTGCTGGTGGTGGCCGTCGTCATCTTCAGCATACTCAGGCTTACGCCGGGGGATCCAGCCGCCATCGTCGCCGGCGATGGCGCGACCGTGCAGCAGATCGAACAGATACGGCATCACATGGGGCTGGACCAGCCCATACCCGTGCAATTCTTCAAGTGGATCGGCGATGTGCTGCAGGGGGACTTCGGCACGTCGCTGATTTCGAACCTGCCCGTCAAGGACATGATCCTGGATCGCATGGGGCCGACGATCGCGATTACGCTTTACACCGTCCTGTACACGGTCATCATTTCCATACCCGTGGGCATTATTTCGGCATGGCGGCGTGGCAAGGCCGTGGACAAGGTGGTGACTGCCGGCTCGGTCCTGGGTTTTTCAGTGCCGGTGTTCATCACCGCTTATGTCCTGATCTTTATTTTTTCCATGGGGCTGGGCTGGCTGCCGGTCCAGGGCTACCGGCCGCTAAGCGAAGGTGTCTGGCCGCACATCAAGCACTTGATTCTGCCTGTGGCGTCGTTGGGAACGATATACATCGCTCTGGTCACCCGTTTCGTCAGGTCCAGCATTATCGATACCCTGGGCGAAGACTACATACGTACCGCGCGCGCCAAGGGTCTGAATGAACGCTCGGTGCTGATCCATCATGCGCTGGCCAACGCGGCCGTTCCCATCCTGACCATCATCGGCATTACCATCACCATGCTGATCGGCGGGGTGGTGGTCACTGAATCGGTATTCAATATTCCGGGCCTTGGGCGCCTGGTGGTCGAAGCGATCCTGGCGAAGGACTTCACCATCATCCAGGCCTTGATCGTGCTGTTTTCCGTGGTCGACATCGTCATCAACCTGATTGTCGATATCTTGTACAAAGTCTTCGATCCGCGCATCGACTCGTAAAGGGGGGGCGGGGCGGCGTCCCTTCGGGCATCCATGGCGACACAAAGCAAACTGAAACTGTTCCTGTCCAGCTGGCCGACGCGGCTGGCGCTTGCCATGGTGCTTCTGGTGGTGGTGATGGCTGTCTTCGCCCCCTGGCTGTCCACCCAGGATCCCATGTTCCTGGATCCCGCTGTGCGGCTCAAGGGGCCGTCGCCCGATCATCTGCTGGGCACTGATGCATTCGGCCGCGACCTGTATTCCCGCATTATCTACGGTTCGCGCGTGTCCCTGATGGTGGGTGTCGGTGTGCTGGCCATCAGTATCGCATTCGGCGTGGTGCTGGGCGCGCTGGCTGGCTACTTCCGCAGGCTGGACTCCATCATCATGCGCATCATGGACGGTATCATGGCCATTCCCGCCGTGCTGCTAGCCATTGCACTGGTCGCGGTATCAGGTTCCAGCTTGTATACCGTGATTATCGCCATCGCCGTCCCGGAGATTCCGCGCGTGACGCGGCTGGTGCGCAGCATCATGCTTAGTGTACGGGGCGAGCCCTATGTGGAAGCCGCGATCACCCTGGGTACGCCACCGGCCAAAGTGCTGTTGCGGCATATGCTGCCCAATACGGTGGCCCCGCTGATTGTGCAGGGAACCTATATTTTCGCCTCGGCCGTGCTGATCGAAGCCATCCTCAGTTTTCTCGGCGCCGGCATCCCGCCGGAGGTGCCATCCTGGGGCAATATCATCGCGGACGGCCGCAGCTATTTCCAGTTGATCCCCGGCCTGGTGCTGTATCCGGGCCTGGTGCTGTCGCTGACCATCCTGACCATCAACATGATCGGCGATGCGGCCCGCGATGCACTGGATCCCAAGTTGGCCGCAAGAAACTAGGGTCTGTCGCAGGCGCGGTTGCCCGTGTCATTAACAAGCTGTAGGCACCGGATATGAATTCAATGACGAACAATGCGGATGTGGTGCTGTCGGTCCGGGACTTATGTGTGGAGACCGTCAGCAGATCCGATCCCAAGCCCATACTCAGGTCCGTGTCTTTCGACGTCCGTCCTGCGGAAACGCTATGCATTGTGGGCGAATCCGGGTCGGGTAAATCAGTGACGGCCTTTGCCATCATGGGCCTGCTGCCCCCCGATGCGCTCCGGGTGACCGGGGGCACGATCAGCCTGAACAATAAGAACCTGGCCGACAGCAGCTATGGTGAAATCCTGGCGCTGCGCGCGACGACCATGTCCATGGTTTTCCAGGAACCGATGACGGCGCTGAATCCCGTGCAGCGCGTGGGCGAGCAGATCGATGAAGTCATCCGCATACACAAGAACGTGCCGGCCGTTCAGCGCAAGCAGATGGTCTTGAAGATGCTCGGCGAGGTCGACCTGCCGGACCCACCCCACATCTATGATTCCTATCCGCACGAATTGTCGGGCGGACAGCGCCAGCGCATCGTGATCGCCATTGCACTTATCCTGGAGCCCAAACTGCTGATCGCCGACGAACCGACGACTGCGCTGGATGTGACCACCCAGAAGCAGATTCTGTATTTGATGAAGCAACTGCAGAAGGTGCACGGCACATCGGTCATCTTCATTACCCATGACTTCGGGGTGGTGGCGGAGATCGCCGACCGCATTTTCGTCATGCGGCATGGTGTCAAGGTAGAAGAGGGTACGCGCACGCAGATACTGACCAGGCCGGTCGATGCGTATACGAAAGAACTGATTTCTTCGGTGCCCAGCATCCACCCGCCAGAAGCGAAACACGCCAAGCGCGAGCCCGTCTTGTCCGTGCGCAAGGTATCCAAGGTCTATGGCAGCAAGCCCTTGTTTGGCAAGGCGCGCGGGGTAGCGGCATTAAGCGATATCAATCTGGACGTGCACAAGGACGAGGTCGTCGGCATCGTCGGCGAATCGGGGTCCGGCAAGTCCACACTGGCGCGTTGCGTGATTGGTCTGGCTGCGGGGTGGGACGGCGAGATCCGGCTGGGCTCCAGGGCCTTGGAGCCGCATTCGCGCGACCGTCCGCAGGACATCAAGAAGCGCATTCAGATTGTGTTTCAAGACCCATAC
>JAEWEH010000456.1 GCA_023389535.1 Pseudomonadota bacterium | reverse complement strand
ATTCAGGCCGCGCGAACAGGGCCAGGCACCCCACCCCCACATCGAAGCCATCCAAAATGGCGCCCGCGACAATAATGGCAAAGAACACGGCCATGAACACCAAAGGCATCCAGAACGCCGGGTCGTGCGCGCCCAACCCCAGGGCAATCGCCAGTGAATCGATCATGCGCGCCCCCGGCGCCTGGCCACCGGCACCACGCCATAGCGGGCGATATGCCTGAGCATGTGAAAGAAACCCGCCAGGAAAATCAAGTAAAAAAGCATGTAGGCTACAAATCCGCCCAATAACACATTGAATCCGGTATCGCCCATGATTTCACTGACCGTCACCGTACCCTGGACGGCATAAGGGTAGGCCCCCAGCAACACAAACGCGGAGCCGGCCAGAAGCAGCAGCCAGCCCGAGAACGTCATACCCGCCAAGGCGCGCCGCCACTTTTTGGCCAGCGCGCCCGGATCATAATGCGCGCGTCGCACCCGCCATACCGCTGCGCCGGCGCCCACGGTCATGCCCAGCCCCGCAAGGATCGCCAGGCGCAAGGACCAGAATGTCGCCGCAACAGGCGGCGTCATGCCCGCAAACTGATCCAGCCCTTGCAGACGGCCGTCCTGGTCGCGCCCCAGCCATATGCTTCCCATATTCGGCCACGACCACACCGCACGGTTCACGCCGGCTTTATTGTCCGGCATGGCAAACAGCACCAGCTCCGGCGGGGACCCGCTATGCCAATAGGCGCCCGCAGCGGCGGCCTTGGCAGGCTGATGCCGGGCCGTCATCATGCCCGTGCCCGCCGCCAGCGCGGCCATCGACACCAAACTGGCCAGGGCCAGCCACAAGCCGGTCTTGAATACCAGGCGGCCGCTGTCATCCACGGGACGCCTGAGCGACTGGGCGGCAACCACACCCACCATGAGAAAAGCCACCGTCGCTGCGCTGGCCAGAAGGAACAATCCCAGGTACCACGGCAGCGCCGGGCTGGACAGGACGGCCGCCCAATCCAGTACGCGATAACTGCCGTCAATGAACAGCGCCCCCGCCGGCGTATGCATCCAGGCAAGCAGCGCCACGAGCCAGAAGGACGACACGGCAACGCCCAGGCCCACCATGAACACGACGATGGTGTGCACACGATTGGAAAGATGCCGCTGGCCAAACAGCATGGCGCCCAGGAAACAGGATTTGAATATGAAAGTCGAAAGGATGCCTGCGGCCAGCAAAGGCCCGGCCACATTGCCTATTTTTTCCATCAGCCTGGGCCACAGGCTGCCGAATTGAATCAGCACGGGCATGCTGGCGGCGAAGCTGAGTATGAAGGCCAACGCGAAAACCCGCACCCAGAAACGGTAGGCCGCCGTCCAGGCGGCGTGATCGCTGCCCTGTGCGCGGACCTTGAAATACAGCAAGACCCAAGCCAGTCCGAGCTCTACGACAAGGAATAGCAGCATGAAACCCAGGCTGGAGAAAAACTGAATCTGCGCCAGCCACAGTGTCGGATACGTCATAATTGGCAGGAGCCTTTCTTGGAACAGGCCCAAGTTTAGAGCCAGTTCAGCGTTTGTAAACCCGACGGGGGGGCAAATTGCGCCGAACGTGGCAAAATGCTTACTTTGCTTGACGATTCTTTTTTTCTCGTATGACCTCTGAGCCTACCGCTGTCGTATCCAATTTCCTGCGCACCATCATCGATAACGACCTGGCGCAAGGCCGCTACGCTGAAAAGCGCTGGGCGGGCAAACCGGGCCCGGCCGCCATCCAACAACAGGGCGGCGTCGACACGGCCCGCATACGCACGCGTTTTCCGCCCGAGCCCAACGGCTACCTGCATATCGGCCACGCCAAAAGCATATGCCTGAATTTCGGCCTGGCGCACGACTACCAGGGCGCCTGCCATCTGCGCTTCGACGACACCAATCCTGAAAAGGAAGAGGACGAATACGTGCGCGCCATCATCGAGATGGTGCAATGGCTGGGCTTTGATTGGCACTACGGCGAACAGGACAATTGCTATTTCGCCAGCGACTACTTCGGCTATATGTATGAATTCGCCGAAGCCCTGGTCATGGCGGGCCATGCCTATGTGGACGAACAAAGCGCCGACGAAATGCGCGCCACGCGCGGCACCCTGACGGAAAAAGGCACCAATTCGCCATGGCGTGATCGCCCGGCGGAAGAATCCCTGCGATTGCTGCGCGAAATGCGCGACGGCAAACACCCGGACGGCAGCATGGCCCTGCGTGCCAAAATCGACATGGGCTCGCCCAACATCAATATGCGCGATCCGGTGCTCTACCGGATCCGCCATGTGCCGCATCACCGCACGGGCACCGATTGGTGCATCTACCCCATGTATTCCTGGGCGCACCCGGTCGAGGACGCACTGGAGGCCATCACGCACAGTATCTGCACGCTGGAATTCGAAGACCAGCGTCCTTTCTATGACTGGATACTGGAACGCCTGGCCGAACTGGGGCAGTTGGCGCATCCCTTGCCCCGCCAGCATGAATTCGCGCGTCTTAATCTCAGTTACGTCGTGACCAGCAAGCGCAAGCTGCTGCAACTGGTGCGCGAAGGCCACGTCGAAGGCTGGGACGACCCTCGCCTGCCCACCCTGGCAGGCTTGCGCCGGCGCGGCTACACCCCGTCTTCCATACGCCTGTTCTGCGAGCGGCTGGGTGTTTCCAAGGCGGACTCCCGCATCGACTACAGCATACTGGAACAGGCTTTGCGCGACGATCTGGATCCGAAGGCGGAACGGCTGGTCGCCGTGCTGGACCCGGTCAAGCTGGTCATCACCAATTACCCGGAAGGACAGTCCGAACCTTGCCACGCACCCCGCAATCCTCATGACGCAGCCGCGGGCCAGCGCGAATTTCCCTTCACCCGCGAATTATGGATAGAACGCGACGACTTCCGCGAAGACCCACCGAAGAAATATTTCCGGCTCTATCCCGGCAACACGGTCAGGCTGAAGTACGGCTACATCGTACGCTGCACCGGTTGCATCAAGGACGCGGAAGGCAAGGTTACGGAAGTGCATGCGGAATACCTGCCGGACACCAAAAGCGGCACGCCGGGCGCGGACTCCGTCAAGGTGAAGGGCAACATCACCTGGGTCAGCGCAGCGCACGCCGTGCCGGCGCAGGTCAGGCTGTACGACCGCTTGTTCATGGACCCGCACCCGGACGCGGGCGACAAGGACTTCCTGCAGGCGCTGAATCCGGATTCCTGCAAGACCGTGCAAGCATGGCTGGAACCCGGCGCACAGGCCGCGCCCGGCGCGTGCTGGCAATTCGAGCGCCTGGGCTATTTCGTCGCCGACCGTGAAGAATCGACGGCCGAAAGCCCCGTCATCAACAGGGCCGCCACCCTGAAGGACTCCTGGGCGGCGCAAAAATGACCGGGCGCGCCATCCTGACCGAGACATCCAAGACAAGACCCTGCGTCCCTACTTTCTCCCGAGCGATAATGAAGTGAGCGACTCTTCTTCCAAACGTAAAAGCCCATTGGCGCTGGATTTCAAAAGCGCAACCCTATATGCGGTACGCGTCGTACTGCACAGTGCGGATG
>JAEWEH010000408.1 GCA_023389535.1 Pseudomonadota bacterium | reverse complement strand
GCCGATTATTTGCGCGCCATACGGCGCCGCGAGGCCATGCAGCGGGACATGGCGGCGGTATTTCAAGGGGTCGATGCCTTGCTGACGCCGACGACGGCAACGGCGGCGATTGCACTGACTGATGTGGACCAAACCAAGGCCCCGGCCCATTTCACCCGTTTCGCCAATTTCTTTAATTTGGCCGCACTGGCACTGCCCAATGGCGCAACCGACGGTGGGCTGCCGATATCACTGCAAATCATCGGCGCGCCCTATGCGGAAGAAGAAGTGCTGCAGATCGGCGAAATTTATCAAGCGCGGACTGACTGGCACCGGCGCATGCCGGCAGGGCTTTAAGGGGGTACAGAACCTGACCCATCACCTTTTGGCGCCGCCATGGGACGGTAGCCCAAGCTATTCAGATAGGGAAAGCCTGCTTCGAATTCAGCCACCGCGCAGGCTTGCATCAGGCTGATCAGCCGGTCGGTGATTTCAGGCTGTTTGTGCACACTGCGCTCGGCGATGCCGATTTCACGAAAAAGGGTGTCCGGACCCATGGGCAGTACGCGGACTTGGCTTGAAAAGGGTATGCAGGCTGCCGTCGCCGGCACGATGGCGGCGCCGACGCCTTTTTCCACCGCCCGGATAAGGCCGCCGACCTCGTCCAGTTCGAGGGCGTCGTGCACCATAAGTTGCCGCTTGCGCAGGAACAGATCAATCGACCTGCCACCGAAGGACGAGCGATCGTAACGGATGAAGGGCAATTGGGTGATGGCTTCTTGCCAGTCTCCGCCTTCATAGGCGGCAGGAACGAGCACGAGAAAAGGCTCGCGCAGCAGCGCATGCCAATGTACTTCGGGCGGCAGCACATAAGGCGGGCGTATCATCACCGCCATATCGATTTCACCCGAATCGACCTGGCCAAGGATGTTGAGCGAAGCGCCGGGCAGCACGCGGACGGTGATGCCTGGGAATTCCCGGCGGAACAGGCAAAGCGCGTCCATCAGCCAGGCATGCTGTGCCGAGGTAATTGCGCCTATGACCAGCGTGCCGCGCGTGTCTTCGGTGTGAGGCAGTTCGCCCAACTGGGTGACGGCGGCCAGGATGTCCTCGGCGCGCGCGTGCACTTCGCGGCCCATGGGGGTCAGCACCGCCCGGCGCCCTGTGCGGTCGAACAGCGCTACGCCGATTTGTTCTTCCAGGCGCTGGATCTGGCCGCTGACCGCGCCTTGGGTCAAGCCGATCTGCTCGCCGGCGCGCGCAAAGCTGCCATACCGGACGACGGCGATGAAGGTACGAAGTTCCGTCAGCATGATTAATCAGATTATATGATGCTTGATATAAGAAATTATGGCTTTTTGTTGGCCCGCACTAATGAGACACTAGCAGAAACCTTTGACTCCGCACTCTCCTTTACAAGCATATGGCATTGATTTCCTCTTCCCTGGGCGCCATTCAGCCGTCCCCAACCCTGGCGATCACGCGTCTGGCCGCTGAAATGCGCCGCGAAGGCAGGCAAGTCATCAGTCTGTCGCAAGGCGAGCCGGACTTCGACACGCCGGAACACATACGGGCTGCGGCCATACAGGCTATCGAGCAAGGGGAAACGCGCTATACCGACGTGGACGGGTCGCCGGCACTGAAGGCCGCCGTCATTCACAAATTCGCGCGCGATAACGGGCTGCACTACACCCCGCAGGAAATCACAGTAGGCACGGGCGGCAAGCAGGTCCTGTACAACGCGCTCATGGCAACACTGGAACGGGGAGACGAGGTCATTGTCCCGGCGCCGTACTGGGTATCCTACCCCGACATGGTTCGCCTGGCGGGCGGCACGCCGGTGGCTGTGGACTGCCCCGCGCAGCAGCGGTTCAAGCTCGAGCCGCAGGCATTGGCCGCCGCCATCACCGCGCGCAGTAAATGGCTGATCCTGAACTCGCCCAGTAATCCGACGGGGGCGGGCTACAGCGCCGCAGAGCTGGAAGCACTGGCGGAGGTATTGCGCAAGCATCCGCAGGTCTACATCCTGACGGACGATATCTACGAGCACATCCGCTATGACGGCTGGGAATTTTCGACGCTGGCACAGGTGGCGCCCGATCTCAAGGATCGCATCCTGACGGTAAACGGCGTGTCCAAGGCTTATGCGATGACAGGCTGGCGCATAGGCTACGCCGGCGGGCCGGCCGAACTGATCAAGGCCATGGCGACGATCCAGTCGCAAAGCACCAGCAATCCCTGCTCCGTATCCCAGGCGGCGGCGGTCGCCGCCCTGAACGGGCCGCTGGATTTTCTTGCCGAGCGCAATGCCGTATTTCAGCAGCGGCGGGATCTGGCGCTGGAGGTGTTCAACTCGATAGACGGCATATCGTGCCTGAAACCGGAAGGCGCCTTTTATCTCTACCCCTGCGTCAGCGGCCTGCTGGGACGGCGCACGTCGCAAGGCAAAGTGCTGGAGTCGGACCTGGACGTGGGCGCTTACCTGCTGCAGCAGGCTGAAGTAGCCGTGGTGCCGGGTACGGCTTTTGGTCTTGCACCTTATTTCCGCATATCGTTCGCCACCGCCACCGAGACACTGCACCAGGCCTGCGAGCGGATCGCCAAGGCCTGCCGCGCCCTGAGTGCGTGAACACATCATCGACAACTGCAAAAAACGAGGGACAGCATGACTTTGGATCCGAAAGCCGTTGAAGTTCTCAGTGGCGTGACCACGGCCACGATTACGACTGTGTTGCTGAAAAAGGGC
Organism: Pseudomonadota bacterium; assembly: GCA_023389535.1. Lineage (GTDB taxonomy): Bacteria > Pseudomonadota > Gammaproteobacteria > Burkholderiales > Burkholderiaceae_B > UBA6240. Next base: position 394 of record JAEWEH010000408.1, on the reverse strand, counting down.
TTGCGCCACACTTGGTTGCGAGGCGCACAGCCTTTGGCGCCGGGAATGCCGCGCGTCGTGGGGCCGGCCTTTACCCTGCGCTTCATTCCCGCCCGGGAAGACCTGGCTACACCCGCCTCCTGGAGCTCGCCGACTTCGACCCGCGCCGCCATCGAGGCCATGCCCGAAGGCGCTGTCGCCGTGGTCGACGCGTTCGGCACGACGGATGCCGGCGTGTGGGGCGACATCCTGTGCGAACGCATGGTCCAACGCAAGGTCAAGGCGCTGGTCACGGACGGCGTGGTGCGCGATGCGGCCGGCGTGATTGCTTCGGGCTTGCCGGTATGGTCGCGGGGCCAATCCGCGTCCCCTTCTGTGGCCAGCCTGACCTTTGTCGGATGGGAAGAACCCATAG
>JAEWEH010000294.1 GCA_023389535.1 Pseudomonadota bacterium | reverse complement strand
CGCTTCTCGCCGCTGCGCAGTTCTTCCAGCACGTGGGCATAAACCGGATCCTGCGCGGACAAGAAGCGCTGCAGGTCGTAGGGATCATGCATGTTAGTTCCCCTTAATCCGCCTTCCTCAAGCGCTTCAGCAACACCGGCAGGAACAGGAATAGGAAGGCGAGCGCCAGGAAGCTGATCGAAATCGGCGTTTCCACCAGCACAGACAGCCGGCCTTCCCCAGCCGCCAGCGCCGTCCGCAATTGATTTTCCGCCAGCGGCACCAGAATCACGCCTATCAGCAAAGGCGGAATGGGAAAGCCGTAAACCCGCATCACATACCCCACCAGACCCAACCCCGCCATCAGGCCCAGCTCGAATACCGAACCCGATACCCCCCAAATCCCCATGACGGCAAAGACCAGGATGCCGGCGTATAACTGAGGGCGCGGAATTTGCAGCAGCTTCACCCAAATACCCACCAAGGGCAGGTTCAGCACCAGCAGCATCAGGTTGCCGATGTACAGGGACGCAATTAGGCCCCAGACCAATTCAGGGTTGCTGCTGAACAGAAAAGGGCCGGGCCGCAGGCCGTAATTCTGGAATGCAGCAAGCAAAATGGCGGCCGTCGCCGATGTGGGCAGCCCCAGCGTCAGCAGCGGAACCAGCACGCCAGCCGCCGCGGCATTATTGGCCGCTTCGGGTCCCGCGACGCCTTCAATAGCGCCCTTGCCGAATTCATCCTTGTGTCGGGTCAGCTTTTTTTCCAGCGTATACGACAGCATGGTCGGAATCTCGGACCCCCCGCCCGGAATGGTGCCGATCGGAAAGCCCAGCGCCGTGCCGCGCAGCCATGGCTTCCACGAGCGGCGCCAGTCTTCTCGCGTCATGAAGGCCTTGCCCTTGATCGGTATGATCTCGTCTTGCGCGGAACTATAGCGGCTGGCCACATACAAGATCTCACCCACCGCGAACAGCGACACCAGCACCACCGTCAGCTCGACGCCGTCCAGCAGCGCGGCAATGCCAAATGTCATGCGTGGCTGCCCGGTCATTCCGTCGATGCCGATCACGCCCAGCGCCAGGCCCAGAAACAGGGATACGAACCCGCGCACGCGCGATGCGCCCATGACGACCGCCACGGACGTGAATGCCAGCACCGTCAAGGCAAAATAGTCGGCGGGCTTCAGCAGAAAGGCCAGCTCTGCCACCACAGGGGCGGCAAATGTCAGCAACAGCGTGGCAATAGTTCCCGCGACAAAGGAGCCGATGGCCGCGGTGGCCAGCGCTGCCGCGCCGCGCCCGGCCCGCGCCATCTTGTTGCCTTCGAGCGCGGTCATCATGGACCCCGCCTCGCCGGGCGTATTGATCAGGATGGAGGTGGTGGACCCGCCGTACATGGCGCCATACAGCACCCCGGCGAACATGATGAAGGCGGACACAGGCCCCACCGATACGGTAACCGGCAACAACAGTGCGATGGTCAGCGCCGGCCCGATGCCGGGCAGAATGCCGATGGCCGTACCCAGCACCGAGCCGACGAACGCCCACATCAGGTTGGTCGGGGTCAGGGCGACCTCGAAGCCATGCAGCAGCAGTGCCAGCGTTTCCATTCAAAACCCCGCCAAGGGAAAGAAGCCGCCCAGCTGCAGCCCCAGCCAGCCGAACAGGAACCAACTAAGGCTGGCCAATACAAAGCCGACCACCAGGTCCGACACCAGGCGGCGCGAACCAAAGGCCCGCGCCACCAGCATGAAGGACAGCATGGCGGCCAATGGCAGGCCGAGCACTTCTATGGTCAGGGCCGGCACGATCGCGGCCAGCAGCGCGGTGAAGAAGGCGCGTTTGTCCATCGCCTGGCCGGGCACGGCGTTTTCCGCCTCGTCCGGCTCGAACACTTCGCCCCGTGCGATCTGGATCAACAGCAACACCCCCAGGCCCATCAGCCCCAAGCCAATGGCCGCCACAAACATGCCGGGCCCGATGGCGGCATACTGGGCGGTCGCCGCCAATTCAGTCGAGGCGTAAAAGCAGACCGCCCCGATGAATATCACCGCCAGCCCCAGCCACCACGGGCCCTTGCGCAACCAGGTCATCAGGTATCCTTCACCGCCATCATGGTGTTACTTGCTTAGCCCGGCGTCTTTCAGGACCTTGTTGATGCGGTCGCTTTCGCTTTGGATGAAGGTGCCGAATGCGTCACCAGAAAGGAAATAGGGATCCCAACCTTGCTTCTTGAGCACAGCCTGCCAAGGTTCGCTTTCGCTGAGTTTGGTAAAGCGCTCCACCCATTCTTTGTAGTTCGCCTCGGGCATATCGACCGACCCGAGAATGCCGCGCCAGTTGGCGATTTCCACGTCGTATCCGGCTTCCTTGAATGTCGGAACATCCTTCAAGCTTTGCAAACGCTCGGCCGTGGTCACGCCCAATATGCGGATGCGGCCTTCCTGCGCAAACTGCTGGAATTCGGAAATGCCCGAAATACCGGCCTTCAAGGTCCCATTGACAATGCCGATGACGGTATCCGAACCGCCAGCCTGGGGGATGTAGTTCAGCTTGGGCACCGGCACGCCGGCGCTATGCGCCAGCAATGCCAGGGCAATATGGTCCACGCCTCCGGCCGAGCCCCCGCCCACGGCGGTCGCGCCCGGGTTGCTCTTTAGCGCGGCAACGAAATCGCCCAGCGTCTTGTAAGGGGAATCCGCCTTGACGGCCAGTACCAGGTACTCCGCCGTCAGGCGCGCCACCGGCTTGAACTTGCTAAGGTCCACCGGCGACTTGTTCAAGGTAATGGCGCCCACGGTAATGGCGCCAAATACAGCCAAGGCATCCGGCTTGCCTTTTTGCGAGCGCTGGAAGTCGGCCAAGCCTATCGTGCCGCCCGCACCGCCTTTGTTGGTGAAGTTGACCGTGCCCGTGTAAATGCCGGCCTGGTTCATGGCCTGGAAGGCTTGGCGCCCGGTAGAGTCCCATCCGCCGCCAGGATTGGCCGGCAGCATGACGCTGACCTGGGCCTGCGCAGCGCCAGCACACAGCGCTGCCGCGACCGCCACCGACTTTAGTAAACGGACCACTTTCATTACAGTCTCCTAGAATTCCTGGGGATGTTCATTGTGTTATGCCATGCATGCGGCAGAGTAAGCCTGCGCCTACCAACTGTCAATGCCGCATCGGCCCTACCGACGCCATAGTACGGCCGGCTTGCCCACGTTAGCGCGCGCCGGCGGCGAGCAGCATGGTTTCGATCTCGTGATAGCGATGCGCGCGGGCGTGCTGCAGCGGCGTGACACCATCGCCGTCCGCGAGATTGGGATTGGCGCCGGCCTTCAACAAGGCATCGACAATCTGCCGATGCCGATCGCCACCGTCGCCAAGAATGATAGCCTCGAGCAATGCCGTCCAACCCAGCTTGTTGACGTGGTCCACGTCGACGCCCGCCTCGATCAAGGTCTGGACTGTGGCCACATGGCCGCGTTCCGCGGCAGGAATAAGCGCCGTCCCGCCATAACGATTGGTGCTCTTCAGATCGGCGCCATACGCCAAAGTCATCTTCAGTATTTCCAGATGCCCGCGTGCGCCGGCATACAGATAAGCGCTATCGTTGATATTGTCCTTGGCGTTGACGTCTGCCCCCGCTTCAATCAGCACCCGGGCCGCGCGGTTATGATTTGCTCGCGTCGCAACCAGCAAGGCGGTCGATCCTGAGGCATCGCGCGCGTCGACCTCCGCCCCTTCGGACAACAGGCGCTGCAATGCGGCGACATCGTCGTTCGCCGCGGCCGCATGCAAGGGATAAGCATTTGAGGCCTCTTGCGAAGCGGCACGCGCACACGAGAACACCAACAATGCACCGGCAAAAATGGCAAGCGATCTGATCATAAGGCCTCCGGCGTGATGGCAACCCGCTGACACACATCGCAAGGCCGCCCCCCGGAGGGGCGGCCCTGCGTTCCATTGGCCTAGTCTACCGCAGCTGGCTTAAATCGCTTGCGCGCTGGTCTTGCCATAACGCGCCGGTTTGTTCATGGCGGCCGCACTGATGGCGGATATGACCCCCACGATGACCGTATATCCGACCACCATCCATGGCTCGCCATCGTTGGCATGCAACAGGTAGGTGGCGATCATCGGCGTGATGCCCGAGGCGAAAATGCCCGAGAACTGATACACGAACGATATGCCGGTGTAGCGCACCTCGGTATCGAACAGTTCGCAAAACAGCGCGGCTTCCGGGCCGTATACGGATGCGTACAAGATACCGAAAGGAATGACGATGGACAGCCAGATGACCATCAGGTTGTCGCTGTTCGTGGTGATCAGCCAGAACGCTGGCAGCGATGACAGGCCAGTCAGCAGCGACCCCCAGAAGTAAACGCGGGTGCGGCCCAGGCGATCCGAAAGATGCCCGAAGAAGGGGATGGTAAAGCACATGACCACGGCCGAGGCCATCACGCCCGTCAGCGCTTCGGTGCGGGACAGATCCAGGTTCCTGGTCAGGTAGCTGATGATGAAAACGCCGAAGATATTAAAGAATACCCCGTCGATGTAACGCGCGCCCATGCCCTTGATGATGTTGCCGGGAAAGCGCTGGATCATGTCCATGAAGGGAATCTTGCGCTCGGCGTTTTCCTGCTTGACCTTCTCGAATTCCGGGCTTTCCTTGATGGTAAGGCGGATATACATCCCCACGAAGACCAAGCCGGCGGACAGGATGAAGGCAATACGCCAGCCCCATGCCAGGAATTGCTCATCGGTCAGCAGGGCCGACAACAAGGCCACTACGCCCGATGCCAGGCACAAGCCTGTCGCCAGGCCCACCTGCGGCCACGATGCGTAGAAGCCGCGGCGTTCCTTGGGCGCATACTCGTAAGCCATCAGAACGGCCCCGCCCCACTCTCCGCCCAGACCGATACCCTGCAGGATCCGGCAGAGCAGCAGCAGGATAGGCGCCCAGATGCCGATGGACGCATAAGATGGAATAAGACCGATGGCCACTGTGGCCACGCCCATGATGACCAGCGTCATCACCAGCATGCTCTTGCGGCCGATCCTGTCGCCGAAGTGGCCAAAGATGACGCCCCCCAAAGGCCGCGCTACAAAACCCACCGCGAAGGTGGCATAGGCCAGCAAGGTGCCGACATAAGCGTCGTCGCTGGGGAAATACAGCTTGTTGAATACGAGGCCCGCGACTACCCCGTACAAGAAGAAGTCATACCATTCGATCGTCGCGCCTATTACCGAAGCTGTGACAACGCGCTTCACCGTGTTTGCATCTGCTGCCATGTGGCTTGCCTCCAATAATTATCGGAACGCGGCGCTATCGCCGGCCCGTTGTTTCGGTTTCCTGTCCTGCTTCCCGTTTAGCTGCAAACACTGTCCCGTTCATCGACGCTCTCTTGCAACGATGGGACCGTGCCAAGCCCATGGCGGCTATGCCGCCCGCCGTGGCCGTTCTGCCAACTGCGCACTGCTATCCTGTTGAACGATGCTGCCCGTCTCTTTAGCGGCGTCGGCAAGAATGAATTCCGACGCGCGTTCGGCCACCATGACAATAGGCACATTGGTGTTGCCCGATACCAGCGTGGGCATGATCGAAGCATCAACGACGCGCAGACCCACAACGCCGTGCACGCGCAATTTTTCGTCCACGACGGCCAGCGGATCGCTGGACAGACCCATTTTTGCCGTGCCGGTCGGATGGAAAATGGTCGCTCCGTACTCGCGGCAAAAATGCAGGATTTCCTCATCCGTATGCACATCGTTCCCAGGCCGGAACTCGCGTGCCATCAGGCTCTTCATCGGTTCGGTCGCCGCGATGCGCCGCGCGAACTTGACGCCCGCCACCGCAGTGCGGCGATCCAGATCCGTGGAGAGGTAATTGGGCTGCATCGATGGCGCCGCCAGGGGGTCGGCGGACTTGATGCGCACATACCCGCGCGACTCCGGCCGCAGCTGGCAGACCGAATACGTACACCCGGAAAAATCATGCACCTTGCCACCGGCCAGGTCGGCCGACAAGGTACCGAAATGGAATTGAATATCCGGCGTGGGCGATTCGTCCGGCAAGGCGCGGCAGAACATGGCGCCCTGGTTGATGCCTATTGCCAGGGGACCGCCGCGGAACAGTGCCCAGTGCAGCCCCATGCGGGCCTTGCCCCACAAGGAACGCATCTGGTCGTTCGTGGTGATGGGCTTGTTGACTTCGTAGATCAGGCGCAGTTGCAGGTGATCCTGCAAGTTTTCCCCGACGCCGCGCATTTCGTGCACGACGGGTATGCCAAATTCCTGCAGTAGCGCCGCGGGCCCGATGCCGGACAACTGCAATAGCTGGGGCGATTGCAAGGCCCCGGCCGACAGGATGACTTCCCGGTTGGCGCGTAAGGTGCGTAAGGCACCACCTTGCTGGAACTGCACACCTACAGCGCGGCGCCCTTCCATGATGATGCGGGTGGCCTGCGCTTCCGTCTCCACGCGCAGGTTGGGGCGGCCCTTGGCCGGTCGCAGGTAAGCCACAGCGGTGGAACAACGCTTGCCGTTGCGCGTCGTAAGCTGGTAGTAGCCCACGCCTTCCTGATCGCCTGTGTTGAAGTCCTGTACGCGCGGCACACCATTATTGACCCCTGCGGCAATGAAGGCTTCTACCAGTTCGTGTTTCGTCTTGATCGAGGACGCGTTCAGCGGTCCGTCAGTGCCGCGCGTGGCGCTGGCGCCCAAATCATTGTTTTCAAGCTTGCGGAAATAAGGCAGGCACTCTTCCCAGCTCCAGCCCTTATTACCCAGTTCGCCCCAGCGATCGTAATCCTGCTTTTGGCCACGCACATAGATAAGGCCATTGATCGAGCTGCATCCACCCAGGGTCTTGCCGCGCGGCCAGTAGATTTCGCGGTTGAGCATATTGGGATCCGGATCGGTGTAAAAGCCCCAGTTCAATTTCTCGTTGAACATGGTTTTCCCGTACCCAATGGGGATGTGGATCCACATATTGGTGTCGGCGGGCCCCGCCTCGAGCAACGCTACGGTATGCTTTCCGTTTTCACTAAGGCGGTTTGCCAGGACACAACCCGCGGACCCGGCTCCGACCACGATATAGTCGACTGATTCAGACATGCCCCAACATGCTCCTTTCGATGCGTACCATTGCGTTGGATCGCCAGTGTGTGCCTCCAGTCGCGGCAAAACTATAGGGTTAATACTGAAGGGTTCATTTCCGAAATAGAAACCGCCATAATCGTTTCATTGTTAGCGCGAGCAAGGTATACATAATGGTCGATGATGGTTCCCGCCATATCCGGGTTTTGCATGTGCTGGAGCAACTGGCCGCGACCCAGTATCCGCAGACGCTGGCGCAGCTTGCGCAGCGTACCGGGCTGCCCAAGACCAGCCTGATGCGCATGTTGCGGTCGCTGGAACAGACCGCCCATGTCACCCGCCTGCCCGGCGACATGGGCTATGTACCCGGGCCCTATGCCCATTACTTGGCCGTCCGCTTGCTGCAGACGCCGCATTTCCAGCGAGCTTGCCGACATGTCCTGGGCAAACTTATCGCCGTTACCGGCGAAGCATGCAACCTGACCGCCCCCGCCGGGGATGCAGTGCACTACTTGGCGCGGGTGGAAAGCCCGGACCAAATGCGGCTGCAACTGCATATGGAAATCGGGGCGCACGTACCGATACACTGCACCGCCAGCGGCAAGCTTTTCCTGGCATTCATGCAGGATGCCCATCGAACCCAGTTGCTGAACCGCGTAGTACTGGATCCCCTTACACCCAAGACCATCACTGATCGCGATTCCCTTGATAAAGAATTGCGCCGCATCCGCGCGCAAGAGATCGGCGTGGACGACGAAGAGTTCATACGCGGCATGGTGGCGATCGCCGTCCCGGTAAAAGACGCTCACGGCCAAGTGCTGGCCGCCGTCGCCTGCCACGCCGCGACCGCCCAGAAATCACTGCACGAACTGCTGGAATACAAGGACGCAATGAAAGCTGCGGCCGGTGAAATGGCGGCCGTGTTTCAGGGCACTGAACGCCTTGACCAAGGATGAACGTCGCACACCACTATTCGGTCTTAACGATCAAAGGCACACCTAAATCATGAAGATGACGAAACACGACCCATTGATGCAGATACTGAAGGATCGCTTCGATAACAATATGCATCGTCACAAAGGCCTTTCTTGGTCAGATGTCATGGCAAGGCTGGAAGACAATCCTGCCGCGCTAAAGACGTTACAGGCGATGGAAGAAAGCGGCGGGGAACCGGACGTCATCGGAAAGGACAAGAAAAGCGGTCAAATCACCTTCTGCGACTGCGCCATGGAGAGCCCTGCGGGACGCCGCAGCCTTTGCTACGATCACCAGGCCCTGGACACCCGTAAAGAAAACAAGCCCACAGGCAACGCCATCGACACGGCAGCCGCGATGGGCATCGACCTGCTGACCGAAGAGCAATATCGAAATTTGCAAAAGTTTGAAGACTTCGACACAAAAACTTCAAGCTGGATCCAGACACCGCCAGACGTACGCAAGCTTGGCGGAGCCCTATTCTGCGATCGCCGTTATGGCAAAGTATTTGTCTACCACAATGGAGCGCAGTCGTACTACGCGGCGCGGGGTTTTCGCGGGTTGCTACACGTGTGAGCCATCGACCAGTTTGAAGCGCCATGTAACGACCCGTGGCTTCGCATAACTATGCCGGCATATATCGAAGATCAGCCGGATCTGTTCGTCATATCGCGGTATAGGCCAAGGGGCGGCGCGCCGCTTCAGGGCCGTGATACCAAGTTCGACCGAAGCCATCCTTATTGCAGATGGCTGCGCAAGCAGCCAGCCCTTCGATAAGCACTATTATTCCTAATATAGGAACAATCTATGTCATGTTTCTCCATTTATTCCTTCGCTGCGAACTTATAAAGTTACTCCATCGACGAGGTCACAAGCAGACAACTTGTCGAGACCCACGCCGGCATACGCCCATTTTTGTATTCCGGGGAATCCATCGAAATAAAGGATATACATCATGACACGCACTCAAATCTCCGCCATCGCCGTCGCTTTCAGCGCATTCGTCACTGGATCCGCCATGGCGGCCAATACCGCCCCTATGACACGCGCCGATGTCCAGGCGGAAATGGCCGACGCCGTTCGTACCGGCAATGTCACCGTCGGTGAAAGCGGCCAACGCATGAACGAAGTGTTTCCGAACAACTATTCGGCAGAGCAGGCTCGTTCAAGCACTACGCGTGCCCAAGTGCAAGCCGAATTGGCTGAAGCTATCCGCAGCGGGAACGTCGTGATTGGAGAAAGCGGACGCCGGTTCAACGAAGTCGCCCCCCAGAACTACCAGGCTCAACAGAACATCGCCTCTACCAGCCGCGAAGAAGTACGCGCAGAGCTGGCCGAGGCTGCCGCCAACGGCACGCTGTATCGCCATATCGAAGCGTAGAGCCAATATGATTACATTGCGTAAAGCGGAAGACCGCGGCCGGTCCGCCCATGGCGGCTGGCTGCAAAGCGCCCATAGCTTTTCCTTCGGCGACTACTTCGACCTTCGGCACCAAGGCCACGGCAACTTGCTCGTCATCAATGACGACACGGTTGCCGCCGGCCACGGCTTCGGCACTCACGGCCATCGCGACATGGAGATCATCAGCTACGTGCTCGAAGGGGAGCTCGCGCACAAGGACAGCATGGGCAATGGCGATGCAGGCGCCGCCAACAGCGGCATCGTGCGCCCCGGCGACGTTCAGCGCATGAGCGCCGGCACCGGCGTCAGGCATAGCGAATTCAACAATCTTCAGGATCGCAGTACCCGCTTCCTGCAGATCTGGATAC
>JAEWEH010000394.1 GCA_023389535.1 Pseudomonadota bacterium | reverse complement strand
CTCATCCAGCGCCTTGCTGAAGCCGGACAGGCGGTCCAGCGTGGCGCGGTAGGTCGCAAAATTATCATAGGCATTGCGGAAGAAGGACAGGTTGTCCTGCAACTGCCCGAAGGCCTGCGACGTCTGCATCAGGTCGCCCAGGCTTATCTGCTGAGTGAAGAAGCGTTGCGCCTGGATGATGAATGGAAAGACCACTGCCGCCTGGGTCACCGAAAAGTTGAAGCCCAGAAATTTCAACGACCGGTATACGATCGCCCAGGCGTTACTGATTACGTGGGCAAAGCGGTTGCGCAGCAATGCCCCTTCCACTTTCTCCCCGGCATAGAACGCTATGCTTTCCGCATATTCGCGCAGGCGCACCAGGGCGTAGCGGTAGTCGGCATTGAAACGCTCGTTAAGAAAATTCAGCAGGATCAAAGGGCGCCCGATCCGCACGGCAAAAATAGTTGCGACCAGAACATAGACAAACACCAGAAACACCATCGCGCGGGGGATCTCCAGCCCGCCGATTGCCAGAGGGCCGGACAAGTTCCACAGGATGAAGGTAAAGGCGAAGGTCGAGACCAAAGCATTGACCACCCCCATGGACAAGGTAAGCGACATCTCGGTGAAAGTCGCGACGTCCTGCTGTATGCGCTGATCGGGGTTGTCGACCGGTGTGGCGAGGTATTGGCTGCGATAATAGGCCTGCTTGTCCAGCCAGCGACTTAACATTTTTTCGTTCAGCCACACGCGCCACCGGATGGTGAAGGCCTGCTGGATATAGAAATCGATCAAGGATCGCAAGACATGGACGGTGGCCAGCACGGCGAACAGCAGCATGGCCATCCAGAAGCCGCTTTCGTCCAGCTTCTGCAAGGCCGTGTACATGGTGTTGTACCAGTTCGAAAACAGCACGCCCAGCCTGACTGCGCCCAAGGTCAGGAACAGGATAAGGGCCAGTGTCGCCAGCGGCCGCCAGTCACGTCTTGGCGAAAAATAATCGGCGGCCAGATTCCAGAACTGTCGGCCCCAAACGGTACGCCGGGCCAGCACCCAGACAGCGATGGCGCTGATGATGGTGGTGATCAGATAGGCTTGAAGCAGCCATATCCCGCTATCCGTCAATATTTGCTTCCAGTCCATCCGCTCTCCGCGCTGCAATGAAATCGTAGAAGACCGAATTCTGGGGCAAATGTTCCTTCAGCGCCAGCGAAAAGCGCGGCGACGTGGCCAGTGTGCTGTTTGACTGATTCGAATACACGAACCAACCAAGCAGCGCACTAGCGGCAGTCCCGCATAGGGCGACAAGCTGTGATAAGCGGAGCAGGGAATCGCGTCGCCGCCCGTGCGCGGCTTGCTGTCCATCTTCGTGCAGCGAACCAATACCAAGGCGCGTTCACGCCAGAGGAAGGCTTTCAGCGTAACGCGCCTTAGAACTGGTTGACGGGAATCTTCAGGTAGCGTACGCCGTTGTCTTCGGGTTGCGGGCACTGGCCCGCGCGGATGTTGATCTGGATAGCGGGCAGGATCAACACCGGCATGTCGAGCGTTTTGTCGCGCGCCGTGCGCATGGCGACGAATTCGCTTTCGCTGATCCCATCGTGCACGTGAATGTTGCGGGCGCGTTGCTCCGCCACGGTACTGCAGCACTGGCGATCGCGACCCTCGGGTGGATAGTCATGGCACAAGTACAGTCGGGTGTCGCCCGGAAAGCCGAGCAACTTTTTAATGGAACGATATAGCGTACCTGCATCGCCGCCCGGGAAATCGCAGCGCGCGGTGCCGACATCGGGCATGAACAAGGTATCGCCAATAAATATGCCCAGGCCTTCCACATGGAAGGCCAGGTCGGCCGGCGTATGGCCCGGGACATGCAGGGTATGGGCCCGCATCGATCCGATCATGAATGTTTCACCGTCGGCGAACAAGTGATCGAACTGCGAGCCGTCCGGTGTCAGGTCACCCTTCAGGTTGAAGATTTCTTTGAATACGGACTGCACATGTTTGATATGTTCGCCTATGGCAATGCGTCCGCCCAACTTTTTCTTCAGATAGGCCGATGCTGAAAGATGATCGGCATGGGCATGGGTTTCCAATATCCACTGCACTTGCAGTTGCTCGCCGCGCACGAAGTCAATAATGGCGTCTGCAGAGCTTGTGGTGATGTGGCCCGATTTGGGATCGTAATCCAATACTGAATCGATGATGGCGCAGGACGGATCGCCGGGCTGATGCACCACATAAGAAAATGTGGCGGTATGTTCGTCAAAGAAAACCTGAACCTTGGGTGACGACATGGGGGCTCCTTGTGGACTGACGCCAGGCGCAAGGGCCCGCGCGGGTAGCGGCCCGGCTATGGCAGCGGCAAGTTCCGTGGGCAGGCTTGTCTATCGCGCCGCCATAAAGCGATAATCATGGCTTAACCACCCACTGTCAAGAGGTCATATGCCATACGTCACGATTTCCGCAAGTCCCGGTCTCAGTGCCGACCAGAAACGCCAGCTGTTGCAAGGCAGCAGCGACGCTGTCGTTCAAAACATTGCTGCGCCGGTCTCGAGCTTGCGCGTCATGCTGCATGACCTGCCGGACGGACACTACCTTAATGCCGGTCAGTTCAACACGCAGGCGCTGATGTTCCAAGTGGAACTGATCACCGGGCGCAGCGACGAGCAGAAAGCCGCCCTGATAGCCGCCTTGAGCAAGGTGGGGTATGAAACGACCGGTGTGCCGGAAAGCGAGGTGCGGGTGCGCCTTATTGATTTTCCCAAGACCAACATGGGTCTGGCGGGGGGGATCACCGCCTTGGCAGCAGGGCGTTGATCACCATGGGCCGCGAGCAATACGCACAAGCGGACGAAGTGCTTGCGTTCTGGCTGGAAGCGGGGCCGGGCGCCTGGTTCGTCAAGAACCCGGATCTCGACCGGCGTTTTCGCGAGCGTTTCATGGACTTGCATTTTGCCGCCGCCCGGCGTGAACTGGATCACTGGCTGGAAGACGCCGATGCCGCTTTGGCGCTGGTGTTGCTGCTGGACCAGTTTCCGCGCAATGCCTTTCGCGATACGCCGCATATGTACGCGACCGACAGCCTGGCGCGCAAGTACGCCAAGCTGTCGATTGCGCGCGGCCATGCCACACAGCTACAGAAGCCGCTGGCACTGTTTTTATGCGTGCCTTTCATTCATTCTGAAGATCTGGACGACCAGCGGCGCGGCGTCCAGCTATATAAGCAATATGCGCCGGAAAACCTGGCCTTTGCCGAAGAGCATTGCGACATCATCGCCTGTTATGGGCGTTTTCCACATCGCAATGTCATTCTTGGCCGGGACAGCACCCAGCAGGAACTGGACTTCCTGCGCCAGGGCGGGTTCTCCGGCTGAAGGGCTGGCCTCTGGCAGGTATCACGCTATTTCAATCCCAGCTTCCTGGCAAGCTTGTGCAAGTTGCTGGAATCAAGCTGCAGGACACGCGCGGCCCGGGACCAATTTTGTCCGGTGCTCGCCAGCGCCTGCAGGATGACCGCGCGTTGCGCCGCATCGACCGCCTCGCGCAGCGGCACGATGGGCGCGGCTGCGACATTGGGGGAGGGGTGCGGCGGCGTGCCGACGACGGCTTGTTCCCCATAAAAGGGTTCCGGCGCATAGAGGTCGCCATCGTCGTCGGCGACGGTGCGCATGGACGCTTCCGCGGCATCGGCAATGGGCGCCACCCTGATCTCTTGAAAACCGGTGGTTGCGCTTGCCGCCACGCCTACGTCCAGGACATCCGGCCCCAGTGTCAGGATCTGGTCGCGCGATGCACCGCGGCTAAGCATTTTCAGGGACGCCCGGCTGATGACGTGTTCCAGTTCGCGCACATTGCCCGGCCAGGAATAATTCATGAGCGCCTGTTCGGCGATATAGGATAGCCGCAGGCCGCGCAGGCCCAGGCGCGCCCGGCTCAGTTCCAGGAAATGGCCAGCCAATATCAGTATGTCGCGGCCGCGTTCCCGTAGCGGCGGGATGTGCACCGGATAGACGGACAGCCGGTGGTAGAGATCGGCGCGGAAATCGCCGGCCAATGTGTGTTCCTTCAGCTGCCGATTGGTTGCCGCGATGATGCGCACGTCGGTCTTGATGATGCCGTCTGTCCCCAAACGCTGGATCTCGCCATTCTGCAAGGCGCGCAATAACTTGGCC
>JAEWEH010000184.1 GCA_023389535.1 Pseudomonadota bacterium | reverse complement strand
GGAATATGGACTTTGTCGCGACATCTTCGACGATTTCAATCGCCATCAAAAGGCCCATGCCGCGCACGTCGCCCACAACGCGGCGGCGCGACTGGATCTCGAGAAGGCGGGACCTCAGCCGCTTACCCATCTGCACGGCGTTCCGGTCGAGTTTCCGTTCCACGGTTTCAGTTACCGCAGCAAGCCCGATGGCGCAGGACAAGGGGTTGGCTGAATAGGTATATCCGTGCATGAACCCGCCAGACGCTGCTACCTCGTCGACCATGTGAGACGGGGCCAGCACCGCACCCAAGGGGGTGTAGCCCGACGCCAGGCCTTTCGCGAGCGTGACGAGATCAGGCTCTGCCCCTTCGAGTCGATGCGCCGCCAGGAACGCTCCGCAACGCCCAACGCCGCTCATGACCTCATCGAAAATAAGCAGGACGCCGTAGCGGGTGCAGATCTCGCGCACCTTCCGGCAGTATTCCGGAGTGGATACCAGGGCACCGGTGGCCAGGCCGCCTACCGGTTCCATGATGAAGGCCAGTACCGTTTCCGGCCCTTCACGCAGTATCGTTTCTTCGAGTTCCTCGGCGCAGGCCATCGCATAGCTTTCGGCAGTGTACCCTTCAGGGACCCGATAGCTGAAAGGCGTCGGGACATTTGGCATGGCCTGGAACATGGGCCCGTACATTTCCTGGGATACCGGGTCGCCGCTGATTGCCACCGCGCCCAGCGTTGCGCCGTGATAGCTCGGGTTGCGCGACAGCACCTTCCATCTTGCCGTGTCTCCACGGACGACTGCATACTGGCGAGCCAGCTTCATGGCTGTTTCTGTTGCCTCGGAACCCCCGGATACAAAGAACGAGCGCTCATATCCCGGGCCTGCATGCTGCGCCACCAGATCGGCGAGCAAGGCATTCGGCTCGTTCTCAAAGAAGAAGCGGCTGGCGTAGGACACCTTTTCCATTTGCTGTATTGCAGCCTGGGCCACGCGCTGGTTGCCATGGCCGATGTTCACGGCAATCGGCCCCGAAGACCCATCCATGTATTGCTTGCCAGCGTCGTCCCAAAGGTAGATGCCTTCGCCACGCGCCACGACCGGCCGGCGCGCTTCGCCGGGCTTTTGATAGAAGACCTGTACCGCTCCGGACGTTCTTGGCTGTGGAGCGTGAGCGGATTGAGACAGAAGCGTGTCACCAGTTTCAGCCATTTGAAGCCCTTCATGTTTGAGGTGAATGATTACGGCTTTCACGAATGCGCGTGATCTTTGCCATTGCCAGCATGAGCACGATGCTGACAAAGATCAGTACCGACGCAATCGCCGTGATGGCCGGATTGACTTGCAGCACCAGCTCGTTGAACATTTTCTTGGGTACGGTCTCGTGCGTGCCGCTAATGAAGTTCGTGACAATGACTTCATCAAAGCTGGTGACAAACGCAAAAATCCAGGCCGCTGCCGCGCTCGGCATCAGGTTCGGCAGCAACACCCGCATGAACATCGTGATCCACGAAGCGCCCAGGGTGAATGCCACCTGCTCGATGCGCTGGTCAAAGCCACGGATGGCCACCGTCATGATCAGCACCACGTAAGGCACGCCAAGCAAGGTATGCGCGATCAGCAGCCCGCCGAAAGACCCCAATATGCCGGCCATGGCGTAGACGAGATAAAGCGCCACCGCAAGAATGACGGACGGAATGATGAGCGGCGCAATAAAGTTGCTCTGCAGCACATCGCGGCCAACAAAGCGCCCACGCACAAGGCCGTAGGCAGCCAGGCTACCGAATATCAGTGCGAGCGTACTGGAGATCAACGCCAGAACCAGGGACGTCTTCATCGCCGACACCCACGCCGGATCCGAGAAGACCTGGACGTACCACCGCAGCGAAAAGCCTTCGGGCGGAAAGCGAAGCGAACTCGATTCCGAGAAGGACATCGGTATGACGATCAGCACCGGCAGGATCAGGAACAACAGCGCGCCTACGCCCGATGCCCCCAGCAAGAGGCGGTTTAGCCGATAGGTCAGCCGACGCAGCTCCGGACTGGCCCCCGTGGGCGGCACACTGCGCCGGGCGGCGACCGTCGTACTTGCATTGCTGCTCATGTCTGGCGCGCCTCCCGGTTGATACGCAGATACACGACGAACAGAACCATGGTGGCAGCCAGAAGCACCACCGAGATGGTGGATGCGAGTTCCCAATTCGGCATTTCATTGATCAGAAGATCGAGCATATTGGCAATCATGGGTACCCGCCCGCCGCCCAGAATGGCCGGCGTGATGTAGAAGCCCAGTGTCAGGATGAACACCAGCACACATCCGGCGGCAAGGGCCGGCACACTCAAGGGGAAAAATATCCGCCAGAAAACTGTCCAACGGCCCGCGCCAAGGGTCTCACCCGCCTGCAGCAGCCTGTCATCGATCTTTGTCATCGACGCATAGAGCGGCAGCACAAGGAAAGGCAGCAATACATTGATGGTGCCGATGATCACCCCCAGTTCGTTGTAGAGCATGGGAACTGGCGAGCCAACCCATCCCAGCGCGAGCAATGTCCGGTTGATGATGCCGGCGTTGCCCATGATCACAATCCATGCATAGGTGCGCACGAGGATGCTGATCCAGAATGGGATGACAATGGCGGCAAGGCCGATCATCTGCCAATGCCGCGGCAGGCTTCTGAGCCAGTACGCCAGCGGGTAACCGATCAAGGCACAACATAGCGTCGAGATGACCGCTATCCGGAACGTGTTCCCCAGCACCCGCGCATAGACGGGCGCATCGACCAGCGTGTGATAGGTAGCGAGCGAGAACTCCCCTTTTCCATCGAAGAAGCTCTTGATCACCACGCCTATCAGAGGAAGATCGAAGGCAACAAGAACCAGCGCAAGGAGAGGCAATATCAGCCAGACTCCAGGCGCCACCCTTCCGTACCGAATAGCAGTCAGGGAGAGCCTTTACATTCCGAGTTTGAACTCTTGCCAGCGCTGCTCGATCTCCTTGGCGTGCTCGGACGTCCAGCTTGGATCGGCAAGAACCTGCAGCGCTTTGTTG
>JAEWEH010000112.1 GCA_023389535.1 Pseudomonadota bacterium | reverse complement strand
AAGATGTTCTTGTGCGAGCCGCGCCCAAAAACCGTCGTGATCGCGCTCGGCTTCGTCGCAGAGTGCCTGATAGCTTCCCATGCCGGACACGGTCGCACCGGCGACGACATCCCGATGGGGATGGAAGACACGGTGCTCGACAAGAATGGAATCGATGGTGGACGACATACTGTTAACCCCCCTACTGATGAAGCAAGAAGCTTAGGCAGCCGCCCCGAGATAACGATTGGTGATCTCGGGCTTGCTTTGAAGTTCTTCGGACGTGCCTGCGAAAACGACGTGACCGGTATTAAGCAGATAACAGCGGCTGGCCATGGACAGGGCCGCTGCTACGTTCTGTTCGACAACGACGATGGTGCGCCCCTGGCGCGCCAGTTCCTTGCATACATTCATGAGGTCACGCACGATCAATGGCGCGAGACCCTCGAAGGGTTCGTCGAGCAGGATCAGCTTGGCGTCGCGTATCATGGCGCGTGCTATCGCTACCATTTGCTGCTCCCCACCAGACAGTTCCCGACCCTTGTTCCCCCGCCTCTCGTCCAGACGAGGGAAGGTTCTATAGATCTCCGCATAGCTCAGGGGTTTCTTGGCCGTCATGGCGGCCAGCTGAAGGTTCTCGTGTACGGTGATGCCACCGATGACACGACGTTCTTCAGGCACCAGCTGCAAGCCCAGGCGGGCGATTTCGTGGGCGGGCAGGTTGTGTATGGGCGTACCCCCGAAACTGATGGACCCGGACTTCGGCGCGAGCGCCCCCGCCAGCGTTTTTAACAGGGTGGACTTGCCCGCCCCATTGCGCCCCAGCAAGGCGACCACTTCGTTTTCGCGCACTTCCATCGAGACATCGAACAGGATGTGCGAGTCCCCATAGAAGGTATTGACGTTTTCGACTTTAAGCAGGCTCATGATTCCTCCACGCCTCCCAGGTAGGCTTCCTGCACCGCCTTGTTGGACTGAATTTCCGCAGGGGTGCCTTCAGCCAGGAAATTGCCGTCGTACAGGACAGTGATTTTGTCGGCCAGTTCGAACATGGCGTCCATATCGTGTTCGACAATCAGTACAGTGCGGCCGCGACGTATGCTTTTGAGCAGTGCCACGGCCTGGACACGCTCTTCGGGGCTCATGCCGGCGAGCGGCTCGTCCAGCAACAGCACATTGGCGCCGGTGGCCAGCGCCAGGCCGATTTCAACGCGGCGTTTTTCACCGTAGGACAATTCATGCACCGGCGTGTCGGCACGATGAGAGAGTTCGACCAAGGCCATCGCCGCTTCGACCTGATCGTTGCTTCCCTTGACGCCGCCCAGGCTGGCCAGCACATCGAAGCGGAAGTCGCCCCGTTTCTGGGCCAGCACGGACATCAGGATGTTCTGCCTGACCGTCAGTGTGTCGAACAATTCGTTGACCTGGTAGCTTTTGCTCATGCCCATTTGGCAGATCTGCGTGACGCCTGCCGCGGTGACGTTGTTGCCGCGCAGGAACACCTGCCCCGATGTCGGTTCGATTTCACCGGCCAGCATCTTGAAGAAAGTGGATTTTCCGGCGCCATTCGGCCCAATCAACCCGCGCAGTTCCCCTTCTTCGACGGCTATGGACACCCCCTTCACGGCTTTCAAGCCGCCGTAGTGCTTGGCAATATTGTCGGCACGCAATACAGGCGTTCCAGGGGGCGTTGGCGGCGTCGGACGCATTACCAGGCTGGCGGCACGAGGCCGGTGTTCGGCTGCGGAGGATGTCGTGCCCAGCGCCCTGGCCATGCGTCGCGCCATGCGGCGATCGCGCCAGGCGATGTATTCGCCGCAAATGCCGCGGCGGAATACCGTCACCAGGATGACGAAGATAACCCCCAGAATCAGTCGCCAGTATGGCCCGACCGCATCGACAAATTGCAGGACTTCGAACAGGTATAGCCAGATCAGGGCGCCCAGCAAGGGACCGAACAAGGTGCCGGCCCCGCCCATGACCGTCTGGATGACGAGTTCGGCGGACGTATGCAGATTGAACGCATCGGGCGGCATGTAGCCCTGGAACAGCCCGAGCAGGCCACCGGCTACCCCGCCGTAGGCAGCGGCCACGACAAAAACGGCCAGCTTGTAGCGCTGGATCTTGTGGCCTACCGCCATGGCGCGCCTGGGATTGCCGCGTATCGCCGTCAGGATCACGCCAAATGGCGACAGGGAAATCCGCCGCGCAATGATAAAGCCAATGAAAAACATGACAGCAAGGAAGGTGTACATCGGCCAGCCTGGCTGGATCACCATGTGAAAGAAGCCTAGGTCGATAGCAGGTTCCGGGATGCCGGGAATGCCGTTTTCACCGCCTGTCCAGTCCCGTAAGGGGCCGAATTCCAGGAAGTAGATCATTTCGGCGAACGCCAACGTGCTCATGGCGAAATAAATGCCGCTGCGGCGCAAGGTCAGGTAGCCGATGACCAGCCCCAAGGCCGAGGCCACCAGGATGGACACCAGCAGCGCAAGCAGCATATTGGGGATGATGCCGGTGGTCAGCAAATAGGCTGTCACGAAACTGCCCGTGCCGTAGAAGGCGGCCTGCCCGAAGGACAGCAGCCCTGCATAGCCGAACAGCAAGTCGAAGCCCAGCCCGAACAGGCCCCAGATCAGCACCCGACCCAGGAGGTCGGGGCCGGCGCCCACCAATGGCGCCAGAAAGGGCGCCACGCAGAGCACCAACGCGGTGATGAATTCGACGCCATAGCGCCGCCGCAATGCGCCGGTGGCCGGATGCGGGATTGCCGCGTCGCTGGAGACGCCGCCTTCGATGGCAACGGAATTATCATTCTGATTCATGCCCTGCCCTCCACACCTAACAAGCCCTGCGGCCTTAATATGAGTATCAGCGCCATTGCCGTGAAAAGCATGACATCCGAATAGACGGGATTGAACAGCGACGTCAGGCTAAGGATCTGGCCTGCGATGAGACCGCCCAGGATCGCACCGGGGAACGACCCCACGCCCCCCAGCACCACGACAACGAACGATTGGATCAGCACCCGGAAGCCCATGTCCGGAACAATGGATACGATGGGTGCGTAGATCATGCCGGCAAAGCCGGCGGCTGCCGCACCGACACCGAAGACCACCAGAAAGGCGCGCTGTATGTTGATGCCCAGCAAGCGCGTCATAAGCGCATCTTCGATACCCGACCGTATGATCAGTCCCAGCCGCGTGCGATACAGCGCCAGCCAGCACAGGCCCAGCGCGCCGGCGGCTATGGCCAGTATCTGGATGCGATATAGGGGGTAGACGACAAAGCCCATGTCGACGACGCCCGCCCCCCAGGAGGGGACGGGAACGCGCTGCCCCACCCCGCCATAGATGGCGCGGATGATTTCGACGATGACAATACTGATGCCGAAAGTGACCAGGATCTGATCTTCGACGGGGCGGTTGTAGAAGCGCTTGATCAAGCCCCTTTCCAACACTAGGCCGACGATCATTGCGGCAAGCGCACCGCAAGCGATGCTGAGCACGAAGGAACCGGTTGCAGTAAAGACCGAGAAGCCGGCATAGGCGCCCACCACAAAGAGCGCCCCGTGCGCGAAATTGATCACGCCCAGGGTGCCATAGATGATGGTCAGCCCGGCTGCTATGAGGGAAAGCAGCACCCCCAGCGCTAGGCCATTGAAAACTTGAGACATGAATAGGCTCAGGCTAGGCATGCTAGTCCCCTTTTCTTGTTATCGAATCAGCGAAGGCGGCTTATGCGGCAGGCGCCATCTTGCAACCGGCATAACCCACGGGAGGCAGCGTTGCCACGCCATCGGCAACGGCGACCACATCGACCAAGTCGTCCTTGTTCTTGATTTCCGACGGCTTCTTGCCCCGCACCACGGCAAAGTTGGCTGCCCCGTCGTGGTCTTCCGCGCGGAAATAGACTTCGCCGCCCATGGTGTACGGCCGCTTGTGATTGATGCTGTCTTCAAAGGCCTCGATGACGGCAGCGGGATAGAAGGTACCTGCGCGTTCGACAGCATCGGCCCACAACAGCATGGTCATGTAGGCGTTGTGTTCGGGATCCCGTGGCTTGGCGCCGAATTTCGCCTCGTAGGCCTCGACGAAGTCCTTGGCGATCTCGTTCCTTTCGGCCTGGGTCCACCAGAACACCATGGTGCCGTGCACGCCTTCCATGATTTCCGGACCGACTTCTTCCAGCATGTAGGCGGGCATGTAGGGCACGCACATCTTCATGTTCTTGAGCACGCCGAACTGGTGGGCCTGCTTGGCCGAGTTGACCGCGTCGGCGCCGTAGTCCAGATTGATGAGGATATCGGCCCCGCTATTTGCGATATTCAACAGATAGGCACTGTAGTCCGTGGCGCCCAGTGGATGGATCTGGGGTGTGTTGATCGTGGTCCAGCCCTGGGCTTCAGTGAATTCACGCATGTGGTCGTGAATGGAGTGGCCATAGTTATAGTCGGGCACCAGATAGATGGCCTTCATGTTCTTGCCGTAGGCCTCGGCCAGCACTGGCGCAATCGCTTTGGAAGCGGTGTAGGCATGATGGCACAAGCGAAAACCATAGCGGCGGCAGTCCTTGCCTGTTGTGTCGCTGGAGCCGCTGATGATGGGGAAATACAGCGTCTTGGCACGTTCGCATGTATTTTGCAGCGCGATGGCGACCGAACTGCTGACGCTGCCCGCGATCATCATGGCTTTGTCTTGGCGAATGAAGCGTGTTGCCGCCTGCACGGCACTATTGGGTTTGGTTTCGGCGTCGCCGATGGCAAGCACGATTTTCTTGCCCAGTATGCCTTTCTTGGTCAGTGGCGACACCTTGAGCACACGCGGGTCGCCATTGTTGATCAGCTCGGCGGCAAGCTCGAAGCCACGCTTTTGCCCCGCCCCTTCGGCCGAATAGGGGCCAGTAAGGTCGAGGGTCAGGCCGGCGACCACCGTATCCCCCGACACGCCGTCAGGATAGTTGCCCAGCTTGGGATAGTCTTTTTTCTGCGCGAAGGCGACAGAACCATACGTTGACGCCAACAGGCCACCCGCCACGCCGGCGCCCGTTTTAAGGAAGCCACGGCGCGCCTGCACGCCTGAGCCCTGCTTTTGGAAGCTTGTATCTTTCACCGCTAATCTCCTTGTAGTCATTCTTTTGCGACAAAGGACCATGCGCTTACGGTGCTGGCGGCCAAGCTGCGCCCTTCCATGTCATGGAATAAAGAGGTCAGCCTGGAATGTTTCGACAGCGCCGAATAAGCCGCAATGCGGTCTTTTTGTCGTATTTATTGTCAAGAGCGACGTTCGCTGCAGTTTCTACTTGTATTAGCGAACGGGATCGAGAGTAGCAAAAGGCATAGGCCTGTACTTTCTCGGAAAGGACATTAGCTGTTCCGAATCAGACGTCGGAATGGAATCAAAGGGTTAACGAGGATAGGGACGCGGCGGTTTTCTGCAGCGTCCGGCATTTTGTGGAAGACGCCGCGAACGCGTGGGCAGCCTTCGGTCGGGGCGGATCTATTCCTTTTCTTTCTTGCTGAATTGCATGCGTATATAGGCTAACGATGCATCCATCAAGGCCTTTGTGGCGGCCTCTGCAGCCAGCGCATCCCGCCGCCCAACAGCGTCGGTTACATTGCGCCAATCGGAAGCGGAACCACGGCGGCGGTCGGGATCGGCGAAGCCAATGCCCCGGTAACGGACCATGGCTCGCCAGATGGTCTGTTCTGCGATCTGCTCGTATAAGGTCATCAACCACCGGCTGCCGCTGACCTGAATGAGATAGGCCTGCAATTCATACACGCCGTAGGAATAGTCCGTCGCCAGCGTTGCGTCGTTCGCCGCCAATGATTCAAGCTTCTCCGTCATGTTATGCAGTGTCGCCAGTCCGTCCTCGTCTGCAAAGCGGCAGGCACGCTTGGCCGCCAGAGCCAGCAGCGAGGACCGAATTTCGAACAACTCCTCGGTCTCGCCCAGATCTACCTGCGCCACCCTTGCCCCATAGCGCGGAATGCGCTCGATGAAGTGCTGCCTTTCCAGCTGTGCCAGCGCTTCCCGTACCGTCGAACGGCTGACCGCATGTTGTTCAGCGAGGGAAGTTTCTGTCAAACGTGACCCCGGCGCCAATTCCCCCCTAAGAATGTCTTGCAATATGGCGTCGGCCACCATATTCGGCAACGACAGCGCCATTTCTCCTATGCGCGTAGAAGTTGTCGGTTGTCTATTTGCCATAAAGCGTCCATTCCGTGCAAATTGTTCTTGGTTCTGAGTCCCTGCTGGCCGGTCAGCCCGCTATACGGCCCCGCACGCCTGCCCGCGCTTCGTGCCCGCAACGTGCAGGGACTGATCAGGCGGGATTGTAACGTTATTGGCGATCTTGCTCATTGACGATTGTCGACAATAGACTTATATTGCGTCGGACGGAGGAGACAAACAATGCCGCAAATGCACAATGCGTATATGGACGAGGCGCGCGAAATCGTTCGGGCGTCCATCGTTATCGACGGCCTGGGGGGCTCGGTTGTCCGCCCAACACCGAAAGTTTCTCAGGGCACTTACGAAGAAACGCTAATGGAATATGGATGGACGGCGATGAATTCCACTATCGCCTCGGAGCCGTCCTATACCCCGACCTGGGAAGAAGCCCTGCAGGCCCTGTACGAAAACCTGTTGTACTTCGAAATGACGCCGCAAGCGCTGCATATCGAGACTGCGGGCGATATCGTCCGCGCCAAGGATGAAGGGAAATTCGGCGTGATTCTTGGCCTGCAAAGCCCTAGCTGCATCGCTCAGGACCGCAGCCGCCTGCGCCTGCTGCATAAGCTTGGTCTGCGGGTGTTCCAGCTGACCTATATGGAACGGAACTTCCTGGGCGATGGCTGCCTGGAGCCGGAAAACCGCGGCCTCGCCCATTTCGGCATACAGGTCGTGCGCGAATGCAACCGCCTGGGCA
>JAEWEH010000097.1 GCA_023389535.1 Pseudomonadota bacterium | reverse complement strand
GCCCTGAACAACATGGACGGGTATCGCCAGGTCACCACGCAAAGTCCGGGTGACATGGAGCATGGCGGACCCTCGATTGCCTGGACGGATTTCGGTATTCGCGACTGAAAAAGAGTGGGAATCCATGTGCTTTGCTTCCTGTAGCGTGTTGGCTGAATTGTGATCTGCGTCAATTCACCTGGGCGCCGGATTCTTTCACCAGGCGTCCCATGTTTTTGGTCAGATCGGAAAAAACGCGATTGAATTCGGATGGCGACATCGTGATGCGATCCGCGCCGATACTTGCATAAAGCTTCTTTGTATCGTCGTCGTCCATGCCTTGGGCAACCGCTGCATTGACCCGTTCAACAATGTCTTTAGGGATATTTGCGGGGCCCAATATCCCCGAATAAAGGATGATTTCAAACGACGGGATCGTTGTTGCGATCGGTGCCGTCTGAGGTAACGCGCTATTCTTGGCAAGCGAGGTAACGCCCAATGCCCTTAGTGTGCCGGCCTTCAGGTGTTCCACAACGGGGGCGATGGGCGAGAAGTTGACCGACGTCTGCCCGCTTAGTGTCGCCATGGTCGCTTCCGTGCTGCCCTTGTACGGTATGTGGGTCAGCTTGATGCCGGCCGCACTTTTCAGGGCTTCAGCGGCAAGATGAAGAATGGTTCCATTCCCCGACGATGCATAATTCAGTTCACCGGGCTTTTGTTTGGCCGTATCGATGAACTCTTGCAGACTGTTCGCCGAAGACTTGGCGGGCACCACTAGTACCAAGGGGGCGGCGGCCACCATCGCGATATCGGTAAAGTCTTTTACCGTGTCATAGCGCAGGTTTTTATACAGCGTGGCGTTAATGGCGTGCGTTGTCACGTCGGTAAAGTAAAGGGTGTAGCCATCCGGTGCGGAGCCCGCCACCGCGGCGGACGCAATCGTCGTCCCGGCGCCTGGCCGGTTTTCAGCGACGACCGACACATTAAGGGTTTTTGAAAGCTTGTCCGCCCAGAAGCGGCCGAGAATGTCCGATACGCCACCCGGCGAGAAAGGGATGATCATGCGTATGGGTTTTGCAGGCCATGTTTGGGCGCTTGCCACGCCGCAAAGCACAAGCAGCGCGAAAGCGGCTCCCCATGCTCCGAGTGTTTTTAAGCGGAAGTAAAGCGAAAATTTTTTCTGTGTCCCAGAGCCATATTTGTTATCGGAGCGCTGGAGAATGTGGCAGGTGATGCTCATCATTGTCTCCTGAGGTGACGTCGTTAGTCGGCCCAACTTTGTGCTACCGCTCCATTGTGCGAACGAGCATGATATAAATCAAATGATAAATTTCTATATTTTTTATAGACCACATCTATACGAGCGCCGCCTGGTGAAGGCGGGTGAGGCGGCGATAGGCAATGGCTCGTAGCCCGCTTGCTCTCGGGGTTTGCGCCGCCCGATGCAGGTATCTGGGCTTAGGCTAAGTCTTCGCTAACGTGATAGGGACCATCTCTATGGAACTCAGGCATATTCGGTACTTCAAGGCCATATGCGATGCGGGCAGTTTTTCACGTGCAGCCGAGGTCTTGCACGTCACGCAGCCCACGCTTTCGCATCAGATAAAGCAGCTCGAAGAAGAGCTGGCCACGCACTTATTGCATCGTCTTGGCCACCGGGTGGAACTCACCGAGGCGGGCAAGGTCTTCGCCTCTTACTGCACCGAGATCCTACGCAATGTCAGCCAGGGGATTACCGCCGTCAAAGACTTGGAGGGCTTGCTTCATGGGAATCTTCGAGTGGCGGTATTCCATTCATTTTCCGCGTCCAAATTGCCAGCGGTCTTCGCCGATTTCGCTTCCAAGTTTCCGGGCGTTCATATCGTAGCGCTGCAGCTGCCCCGTACGGAGATGCAGGAAGGCTTGCAAAAGGGCGAGCTGGATTTCGCAGTCGGATATACAAGCCCGGACGACAAGAACGTTGATGCGGAGTTGTTGTTCGAAGAGTCGCTGATGCTGATTGTCGGTTCGCGCCACCCATGGGTCGGCCTGGAAACGGTGCCCATGCAGCGCTTGGCGGAATTGCCCCTGGTCTTGCTTACCCATGAATTCGGGGTACGGCATTATCTTGACGACTACTTTTCACGTACCGGGCGGCCTTTAAAGGTACTGCTTGAGATGAATGCGATTGACCCGATTATCGCGGTGCTCCATAACACCGCGCTTGCCAGCATATTGCCTCATGGCGCCGTGCAAGATAGCAGGCAGGTACACAAGATACCGGTGCTGCAGCCGGTTCCGAAACGCCAGGCGGCTATTCTCTGGCGTCGATCGGGGCACCGGTCGGCAGCGGCTTTACGGCTGGCGCAGATGATATCTGCCGCATATGGAAAAAGCGTGAGCTAACTGAAACATACCCGGCTGCGCCGTTGCCCTATTAGCTCGCCGCGCATCGCCGAGGCGTTACAGCTTGCTACGCTTTAATCTTTACACGCGTCCAAAAAGCCGCCTATACTAAATATAGAATTACATTCTAATATTTGGAATATGGACAAGACACTGGCCAAAGGCCTTTCGGTGCTGGAATTCCTGGTCGAGAGCAAGACGTCCTGCAGCGTGTCAGACGTCGCGCAGGCATTCTCGCTGGTGCCCAGCAATGCTCACCGCACCTTAAAGACCTTGGTGGCGCTGGGCTATGTCCGGCAGTCGGCGGATTCCCGCTACGAGCCCAGCCTGCGCTTGTTCGAGCTGGGTTCGCAAGTGGTTGGCGCACTGGATATTCGTCGCGTCGCCCACCAGGCCATGGCTGCGCTGGCGGCAGAAACCTTGGAAACCATCCATCTGGTGGCTCGCGATGGTGACCAAGTCGTGTATCTGGACAAAATAGACAGTCCCCAGCCAGTGGCGGCGTATTCGCACATCGGCGGCCGCGCTCCGGCGCAGTGTGTCGCCAGCGGCAAGGCCCTGCTGGCCTTGTCGATGCCAACGCAAACATCACAAGGCCTGGCCTGGCTGAAGAAAACGCTGCCCGACTTACGCGCCTACACCCCACATAGCCACGTGAAATACCAGGCCTTGTTCGATGATCTGAGCCAGGTGCGTGAACAAGGTTACGCCACGAATCGTGGTGAATGGCGGGAAGACGTATCAGGGCTGGGCGCGCCCGTGTTCGACGGACGCGGGCAGGTGGTGGGCGCCATGGGCATCAGCCTGCCCAGCATACGCGCGACGCCGGAACGCCTTCCGGAACTCATCGAGCCGTTGCGCAAGGCAGCCGCAGCAACATCGGCGCTGCTGGGCTACCGGCCCGGCACCGAAGCGTCAGGAATTATTTTCAACTCCATTAGCAAGAGCAGGGCATGAAGCAATAACTTGAACATTAGCCGTCGACAGGCGGCGCCACCACCAAGGAGACAACGATGTCTATTCCTATGTCGAGCAATCGTGGGTCCAGCAGCAGCGGTACATTCAAACTCATCAGCGCTGTAAAGAATCTGGCTTTGCCGTTGGCGGTCGCCGCCGGATTATGCGCCGCCGTGCCGGCAGCGCAGGCAAACACCGGCGACTGGCCCAATCGCCCCATACGCATGGTGGTTCCCTATCCGCCGGGCGGGGGCACCGACGTGATCGCGCGCATCATCCAGGAAGATCTCAGCAAGCAACTGGGCCAGACGGTCGTCATTGAGAACCGTGGCGGTGCGGCCGGCATGATCGGTACGGAAGCTGTGGCCCGGGCAGACCCGGACGGATATACCGTGTTGTTCTCCTTGTCTTCCCACACCATCAATCCCGCCATTTACAAGAAGCTCAACTTCGACACGGCCAACGACTTCGCGTCGGTGTCGCTGGTCGCATCCCTGCCGCAGATTCTTGTGGCCAATACAAGTTTTGGCGCGAACAATGTCGCCGAGCTGTTGAAGGAAGCCAAGGCCAAGCCGGGCGAATTGTCTTACGGTTCGGTAGGCAACGGATCGCCGAGCCATATTGCCGGCGAGCTGCTGGGCTTGCGCACCGGCACGCGCATGCAGCACATCCCCTACCGGGGCGGCGGGCCTGCCGTCAATGACGTGCTGGGCAACCAGATTCCCTTATTGTGGGTATCCATCCCCGCCGCAGCCGGCTTCGTCAAGGCTGGGCGCCTGAAGCCGCTTGCCGTATCCACGGTAAAGCGCAGCCCCATGTTCCCGGACGTACCTACGGTACAAGAATCAGGCGTCGCTGATTTTGAAGTGGACTCATGGTATGCCATGTTCGTGCCCAGCAAGACGCCCCAGCCCGTCATCGACCGTTTGTCCAAAGCGATTGCCGTAGCCGTGCAGAAGCCCGAGATCAAGGAAAAGCTGCTGGGGCAGGGCGCTGTCGCAGTAGGCAGCACGCCTAAGCAATTGGACACCGTCGTCAAGACTGAACTGAGCAAATGGGCCTCGCTTGCCAAGGAAGCCAATATCAAGCTCGATTGAATACCATCAAGATCAAACACAGGAGTACATTCATCATGCAGACATCAACGGCCCCCCTACCTTTGCGCACCGATGACGAAGCCATGGCGCAAGTGGCCGCTTTAATACAGCGGGGCCGTCGAGCCCAGCAAGTCATCAATGACTACACGCAGGCCCAGGCGGACGACCTTGCAGTGGCCTGCGGCTGGGCCATCATGGAACCCGAGCGCAACCGCCAACTGGCTGAAATCGCCGTGCGCGATACCGGCCTGGGCAACGTCGCCGACAAGATCACAAAGAACCATCGCAAGACGCTGGGTCTGCTGCGGGACTTGCAAAAGGCCAAGACAGTCGGCGTGATCTCGGAGAACCGCGAACTGGGCCTGGTCGAATTTGCACGGCCCGTGGGTGTGGTGGCGGCCATTACGCCTTCCACCAATCCGGGGGCGACACCCGCCAACAAGATCATCAATGCATTGAAGTGCCGCAATGCGGTCATCGTCGCGCCTTCCCCGAAAGGCGTGGGCACTTGCGAGATGCTGCTGGGCTTCATTCATGATGAGCTGGAGCGCATCGGCATGGACCGCAGCCTGGCCGAAGACCTGGTTCAAATGCTGCCCACACCGGTTTCCAAGGCCTTGACGCACGCATTGATGATGCAGGCCGACCTGGTGGTGGCGACCGGCAGCCAGGCCAATGTGCGCGCCGCTTACCTTAGCGGCACGCCCGCGTTCGGCGTCGGGGCGGGCAATGTGGCCAGTATTGTTGATGCCACTGCCGACCTGAAGGCAGCGGCCGAGCGCATCATGCTGTCCAAGACCTTCGACAACGCCACCAGTTGCTCTTCCGAAAATAGCGTCATCGTCGATGAATCCGTGGCCGACCGCTTCATTCAAGAGTTCGCCAAACTGGGTGGGGTCCTGTTGGCGCCGGATGAAAAGTCCACGTTGCAAGCTGCGATGTGGCCCGAAGGCAGGCTGTCCGGGGCGCTTACCGGCAAATCAGCCGACGCGATTGCGGCGACCGTGGGCTTGCAGCGGCCGGAATTGGCCGAGGCCAAAGCGTTGCTGGTGGAGGAGGACGGTTTCGGTCCCGATCATCCCTTTTCGGGCGAGAAGCTGTCGCCCGTGCTGACCATGTACCGCAGCCGCAGCCGCGACCACGCGGTGCAGATCGTTGCTTCCATCTATGACTATCAGGGCGCCGGCCATTCCGTCAGCCTGCACATCGACCCGGCACAGGCCGACGGCCAGGCCAGGCACCTGGCCGAGGCCCTGCCCGTGGCTCGGGTCATCGTCAACCAACCGCATACCGTGGCCACGGGCGGCAGCTTTGAAAATGGACTGCCATTCTCGCTGTCCATGGGCTGCGGCACATGGGGCGGCAACAACTTCTCGTCCAATATGGATTATCGCCAGTATCTGAACACCACCCGCGTTGTGTACCCGATACCGGGCAGCATGCCGACCGAGGCACAGATATTCGGCTCGTTCTTCGAAAGGTTCGGCCGATGAAACCAGACACTGCCCAAACGTTGCATGAAGTGCTTTATGCCCATGCGCGAGAGCAAGCGAATGCGCCCCTGCTGATCGCTCCGGAAACCGGCGCGCAATTAAGCTACGGTGAACTGGCGCAGCAGACCGAGCGTTTCGGGCGCTGGGCGGCAGACCATGGCTTGCAAGCCGGTGACCGCATTGCGATGCTGTTGCCGAATGGCCTGCAAGCGGGGCTGATCTTCCTGGCCGCCATGGCCAGCGGCCATGTCATCGTACCGCTGAACTTGTTGGCGACGCCCGCGCAGCTGCTGCATTGCCTGCGCCACAGTCGTGCGCGCATGGTCGTGACGTGCGCGGACCTGGTCGCTTCGGTGCACAAGGTGCTGCCGGACTTGGCTGGCGGCGACGGCATGCCCGAGGTCATCGAAGTGGATCCCGACGGCGACCATTTCGCACGGGATGGCTCGTCCGACGCCAAGTTGACGACGCCCGCGGCCGGCGACATGGCCTTGTTGATGTATACCTCGGGCACCACCGGTGTCCCCAAGGGGGTGCCGCTCAGCCATGCGAACCTGCTGCATGGCGCCCGATCGGTGGCAGGCTGGCATGGCCTGGGGCCTGATGACAGGGTCTTGTCCGCCTTGCCGCTGTATCACATCAACGGTCAGGTCATTGCCACACTGACGCCGTTCGTATCCGGCGGCAGCATTGTTGCCCCGCGCCGCTTCAGCGCCAGCCGCTGGTGGGATATGGTCGACCGGTATCAATGCACCTGGCTGAACATGGTGCCGACCATTATTGCCTATCTGCTCAATGCTGAACCCCAGGGCGGCGATGCATCGCATTCCAGCGTCCGCTTCGGGCGGTCCGCCTCGGCGCCCTTGCCGGTGGAGCACCACCAGGCGTTCGAGCGCCGCTTCGGCATTCCCATCATCGAAGCCATGGGTATGACGGAAACCGCGTCCGTTATCTTCTGCAACCCACAGGATCCCGCGGGCCGGCGTTATGGTTCGCCCGGCTTTCCCTGCGGTGTCGAAGCCCGGATCGCCGGCAAAGAAGGCGGGCAGGTGGCGGATGGTGAAGTCGGCGAAGTCATACTGCGCGGGCCCAACGTCATGCAAGGCTACTTCGACAATCCCGCCGAAACGGCCAAGGCGTTCGACGCCGAAGGCTGGCTGCGCACAGGTGACCTGGGCTATCGCGATGCGCAAGGCTACTTCGTCATCACAGGCCGCATCAAGGAACTCATCATCAAGGGGGGTGAAAATATCGCCCCGCGCGAAATCGATGAGGCCTTGCTGGCGCACGATGCCATCCTGGAGGCGGCCGCGGTCGGGCTGCCGGACGCGGATTACGGCCAGGAAATCTATGCCGCCGTCACGCTGAAACCGGGTGTATCGACCGATACGGAAGCCTTGCTGCATCATTGTCGCGAGACACTGGGCCGCTACAAGGCTCCCCGGGAAATTCGTATTGTGGACGAACTGCCCAAGGGGCCATCGGGCAAAGTGCAAAGGTTGAAGCTGGTCGACCTGTGGAAGGTATCGGAAGAAGCCAAGGCCTGACGCGCCTGCCGTGCTGCGGGCATGGCGTAGCACCGTCGTAGAATAGCGATATTGAAGAGACCGACGATACACGCTACGCCATGCCACCCTTGCGCACCGAGTGCCCGCCGGGCACCTGCATTTGCGAACGAGAGCAACTGTTGTCCAGCCCCGATAGCGATATGCGGGTGCTGCTGTTGACGCGTGACGAGGAAAAGCGCCTGGTCCAGCGACTGGAACGCCTTGCCAGCCTTGCGGACCTGCGCCACATGCAGGCATTGATCCACAGGCAACTGGGTATCGTTGTAGAAGTCAGCGCTGGACACAATGAGGTGCGTTCCGTTATGGGGCTGCAGATCAATATCATTCCCCAGCCGGGGCTGTGCAGGAAAGTGCGAGTGTCGATTCCTGCCGCCATCAGGCGCGGCCTGACGGCTAATGTGCACATTGTCTACGAGCTGTTGGATGAGGACAGCCTGTTCAGGTAGGCGCTCTTACAGGGTGTAAAACCGCTCGCGCAGCCGTGCACCCGCAATTACCATAAGGGCATTGCAGTTGACTATGGAACGACATGGCCGGTGCCAGCCTATTAGCCTTGCTCGACGACATCGCAAGCGTCCTGGATGATGTCGCGTTGATGACCAAAGCGGCCAGCAAGAAAACGGCCGGCGTATTGGGCGATGATATCGCCCTGAATGCACAGCAGGTCAGCGGCGTTGTCGCCAACCGCGAACTGCCGGTCGTCTGGGCGGTGGCTAAAGGCTCTTTCGTGAACAAGGCCATATTGGTGCCGCTGGCCCTGGCCATCAGCGCCTTCCTGCCAGTGGCCATCATTCCCTTATTGATGTTGGGTGGTATCTACCTGTGTTACGAAGGGGTGGAAAAAATCCTGCACAGCCTGTTCCACCCCAAGGACAGGGCCCATATCAAGCCGACCACGCCCGCAGCGGACACTTCGAACACGCAGGGCACCCCAGAGCAGAGCAAAATCAAGGGCGCCATCCGGACGGACTTCATCCTGTCCGCAGAGATCATTGCCATTACGCTAGGTACAGTGGCCGCCGCGGCCTTTGCCACGCAAGCCGCCGTGGTGTCCACGGTCGCGGTCATCATGACGGTAGGGGTGTACGGTTTCGTTGCGGGCGTCGTCAAGCTCGATGATGCAGGCTTGTATCTCAGCCAGCGTCGTGGCGGCTCGATGGCTGCCGTATGGCGCGCCCTGGGCCGGGGCATATTGGCCGTCGCTCCCTATCTGATGAAAGGCCTGTCGATCGCCGGGACCATCGCGATGTTTCTGGTGGGCGGGGGCATATTGGCGCATGGCTTGCCTGGCTTTGAAGCCTGGCTGCACGGCTTGCTGCCACCGGCAGAAGCTTATCCGGGCGTGTTGGCCACGGTGCTCGCGGCCGTCGGCCCTATATTAGCGAACGCCGTGCTGGGCATCGCTGCAGGTGCCGTGGCCGTGGGGCTGGTTTGGATGGTCAAGCGGATAAAAGCAACGTGGCGGTGACCGATAGACAAAGAGACTTCCCAACGTCTTAACGCATCGAAGCTCACCAGAATATCCCGTGTGGGTAGCTTAAACGGCTAAACTTTCTGAAGAGTCTTCGATGGTTTCGCCTGTATCTTGCGGTTCCAACGCAATATTGAACGCTGCGCAGACAGTGTCTATAAACCGCGAAGCAAGCGGCGAGCGCTCTGCCTTCTTATGAAAGGCCAGCAGGATCCGGCTGGTGGTTTCTTCCGCGTCGAGCTTGCGGTACACGACACCTGGAATCCTGGTCTTGATATAGGTCTCCGGCAAGATGGAGATCCCCATGCCCGCTGCAACCAGACCCAGTATGGTCGATCCTTCGCGCGCTTCCTGCGAAACGGATGGGGCGAAACCAGCCCTATTGGCCAATACGGATACGTGGTCGAATAGGCCGCAGCCCAGACCCCGGGGAAACAGCACGAAATTCTCTTTGGCAAGGGCCGCCATCGGAATAGGATCTTGCTGTTTAGCCAACGGGTGATATTCCGGCAGTGTCAATGCCAACTGGTCTTCCCACAGCGATACCGTTTCGATATTCGGCGGGGGCGAAAAAAGCATCGAGGGTCGTAGAAAGCTGACGTCCAGGGTGTTGTCCGCAAGGGATTTCAACTGCTGCCCGCTGGACAGGTGCAAAAGGTCTGCACGGGCGGCCGGGTAGCGCTCTCGAAAAGCGTGAATGACACGAGGAAATGCATCGAACATCGGCACCGACGCGGTGAAGCCTACCCTTATTTCCCCGGCCTCGCCCTGAGCCACCAGCTTGACGACCTCACCGGCTTTCTCCAACTGTTCCAATGACTGGCGGGCGTGCACCAGAAACAATCTTCCGGCTTCGGTCAATTCCACCTGGCGGCTGGTGCGCGCAAGCAAGGGCGTGCCCAATTCTTCTTCAAGCGATTTGATCTGCAGGCTAAGTGGCGGTTGGCTCATATGCAGCCGGCGCGCAGCATTGCTGAAGCTGCGTTCCTCTGCGACGGTAATGAAGTAGCGAAGCTGGCGAATTTCCATATCTATTTGTATTCAAAATAAATAAGGCACAAAAAAAGTATTAGACAATATTAATCGCTCAAAGGCATCATGTCGACAGCTCCTCGATGGAGCGTTCTAGGCCAACATGAATTAGCGGATGTTATGGGCAATATTGCAATTGGTACGGACATTGGCGGGACTTTCACCGACATTGTGGCGATCAACTACGACACGGGTGAAATCAGCGCGCGCAAGGTTCTGACGACGCACGGCGCGCCTGCAGACGGTGTCGTGGCGGGATTGAAACTGTTATTTGAAGATAGCGGCATACAGGCAGCGCAAGTCGTACGATTCGTGCATGCGACCACGCTTTTCACCAACGCGCTGATAGAAGGCAAAGGCGCGACAACGGGTTTGATAAGCACCCGGGGCTTCGGTGACATTATTGAGATCGGCAACGAGCGTCGCTTCGATCTGTACGACATAGACATCGATCAAGGCGACCCCCTGGTACCTGCGCATTTGCGTGTCGAGATCGGTGGACGGATCGATGCGCAAGGCATCGAGCTCGAGGCGCCCAAGCGGGAGGAAGTGCTGGAGCAAGTCCAGAAGCTGGTTGCCCGGGGAGTGAACTCGGTGGCGGTTTGTCTGCTGCATGCCTATAAACATCCGAGGCATGAAAAACTGGCGGCGGCATGGATAGAAGAGGCCTATCCGGGATTGAGCATCAGCCTGTCCAGCGATATCGCCCCAGAGATACGCGAATACGACCGCGTATGTTCGACCGCCGCCAATGCCTGTGTGAAACCTATCGCCGAAAAATACCTGGACGATTTGGCCAGCCGTGTGCGCGCTCTGGGCATCCAGTGCAATATATTGATGATGCTTTCGAATGGCGGCTTGAGCGACATAGCCGTCGCCAAGCGCAAGCCCATAGATCTGCTTGAATCGGGTCCTGCGGCGGGTGCCATTTCCGCCTCTTGGTGGGGCGGCCGGGACGGGTTGCATCAATTGCTCGCCTTCGATATGGGTGGAACCACCGCAAAACTGAGCCTCGTGGAGAATGGCTCGCCTGCGGTGAATTACCGCTTCGAGGCAGCCAGGCGCAAGCGTTTCGCGGAAGGCAGCGGCATACCCCTAAAGATCACGACGGTCGACTTGATCGAGATTGGTGCGGGCGGCGGAAGCATTGCGCATATCGACGCGTTGCGCTTGCTGAAGGTCGGCCCCTCCAGCGCAGGTTCGGAGCCCGGGCCCGCATGCTACGGCCGCGGCGGGGAGCACGGCACGGTGACCGATGCCAATTTGATACTGGGTTACCTCAATCCCGACTATTTTGCGGGGGGCACCATACAGATCGACCCGGCCTTGTCACGCCAGGCGTACGCGGGATTAGCCGACAGTCTCAAACTACCGGTCCTCGAGGTGGCGCA
>JAEWEH010000092.1 GCA_023389535.1 Pseudomonadota bacterium | reverse complement strand
CGATGCTCGAAATAGCATGCCGCGTGAAGCCGCATGATGTCTGCCTTGTGCCCGAGAAGCGTGAAGAGCTCACCACTGAAGGCGGGCTCGATGTCGTCACCCATTTCCCGGCGGTGAAGGATGCCGTCACCCGACTGCATGATGCCGGCATTCGTGTGTCCCTGTTCATAGACGCGGAATCACGCCAGATCGAGGCGGCGGAGCGCGCCGGTGCCACAGTCGTCGAGCTGCACACCGGCGCCTATGCCGAAGTCTCCGACAGGCCAGAAGCTTGCGAAGCAGAGCTCGCCCGATTGCGTGCCGGAGTGGTACAGGCCATCGGGCTGGGGATGCGCGTCAACGCCGGCCACGGCCTCCATTACGACAATGTGCAGGCCGTTGCCGCCATTCCGGGAATTGCAGAGCTGAATATCAGGCACGCCATCGTTGCACGAGCCGTCTTCGACGGTTGGGAGAAGGCCATACGCGACATGAAGGCCGCCATGATCATCGCCCGGCAAGCCGCACACAGGAAGGAAAATGTCTGAAAACACTTTACAGTCGTTGTTGAGTCGTCAGTCCATCAAGTTTGTACGCGCACCGGGTCCGAACGAGGAACAGCTCTCGCTGATTCTGCAGGCCGCCATGCGTGCCCCGGATCACGGGAAGCTTCGCCCCTGGCGCTTTTCCCTCATCCGGCAGGAAGTCATGCCGCAGTTTGTCGAGAAGCTGTTCGCCGCCTCCCAGGCTTCCGACACACCCATTCCTGCACAGAAGGAAGTGAACGCACGCCGTTGGCTGGCTGAGGTACCCTTGCTGATCGCGATTGCCTGCCATCGCGACCACAGCGTCACCAAGATTCCGGAGAGCGAGCGCATGCTGGCTACGGGGGCTGCAGTAATGAACATGCTTAACGCTGCCCATGCTCTTGGCTTCGGTGCGTTCTGGAGCACCGGCTTGGGCACGTATATCGAGGAAGTGAACGAGATGCTGGGCTTCGATCCCCTCGACTACCTCTTCATGGGGTATCTCGCTATTGGTACTCCGATCGATGAAGTATTCCCCATGACCCGGCCGGATTACGCGCAGTTTGTAAAGGAATTCCGCCCATGAAGCATGTCGAGGTGGATGTCGCGATCATCGGAGCCGGCACGGCCGGCCTTTCGGCACGACGTGCCGCCATGCGCGAAGGCGCCACCACGGTGCTTATCGAAGATGGCCCGTACGGAACCACGTGCGCCAGAGTAGGATGCATGCCTTCCAAACTGCTGATTGCGGCGGCTGAAGTCACGCATACGGCGCGTCATGCGGCGCCCTTCGGCATTGACATCGAGCATGTTCGGGTAGACGGCCCCGCGGTGATGGCCAGGGTCCGCGGCGAACGCGACCGTTTCGTCAGCTTTGTTGTCCGCGATGTCGAGCACATGCCCTCGCACGAGAAGCTCCTGGGCCGTGCCCGCTTTCTGTCGGACACCGAGCTTGATGTTGGCGGCCACACGCGCGTGAAAGCGCGCAGCATCATCATTGCCACGGGTACACGCCCCAACATCCCGTCTCAGTACCAGATGCTGGGCGACCGGGCGATTGTGAACGACGACGTGTTCGAATGGCAGGATCTGCCCGAAAGCGTCCTTGTGATCGGGGCCGGAGTCATTGGCCTGGAGCTTGGTCAGGCATTGTCCAGGTTGGGCGTGCGCACCCGCATATTGCAGCGCAGTATGCGTCTGGGAGGCTTGCGAGATCCGCTGGTACTGCAGAGCGCCCACGCCGCGTTCCAGGAAGAGCTCGATATTTGCCTTGAAGCGGCCATATTGGGCATTCGCCGCGTAGGGCAGGAGGTCGAGGTCCGCTACCAAATCCCCGGTTCTGCTGAAGTGACCGAACGCTTTGAATACGTGTTGCTGGCCGCTGGGCGGCGGCCGAATCTTGACGACATCGGCCTGGAGAACACCAGTGCGA
The DNA here is from genome assembly GCA_023389535.1 of Pseudomonadota bacterium. Classification (GTDB taxonomy): domain Bacteria; phylum Pseudomonadota; class Gammaproteobacteria; order Burkholderiales; family Burkholderiaceae_B; genus UBA6240. The sequence goes on along the minus strand of JAEWEH010000092.1, from coordinate 1,408 downwards.
AGTTGAATGCGCATGGGATGCCCGCTTACGATCCGGTGAGTCTGCAAATCGAAGGCACCCCTCTATTCATCGCCGGTGACGTCAATGGCATTCTGCCCCTGCTTCACGAAGCGGCGGATGACGGCCGGATTGCGGGGCGCAATGCCGCGAGATTCCCGCAGGTAGAGCCTGGCGAAAGGCGCGCGCCGCTGTCTATCGTATTCAGTGACCCGCAGCTTGCTGCGGTCGGTCTGCGCTTTACCGAGCTGCCGGAAGATGCAGCAGTGGGTGAGGTCGATTTCAACAATCAGGGGCGCTCGCGCATATTGCTCAAGAATCGGGGCAAGCTGCGCGTTTATGCTGACCGCGGAACCGGTGTGTTTCTCGGGGCCGAAATGGCCGGGCCGTCCATGGAGCATATTGCCCATCTGCTCGCATGGGCTGTACAGCAGAGGCTGACCGTCCAGCAGATGCTGGCCATGCCTTTTTATCATCCGGTCGTGGAAGAGGGCGTTCGAACTGCGTTGCAGCACCTTGCCCGCGAGCTGCAGCCGGTTCCGGCGCCGCAGGAATCCGAGGCCTGAATCGTACAGGCTCCGTGCAATGCGCCCGGGGCCTGTACGATTGCTTCCGCGCCTTCAGGCGTCAGACGTCTTTCAAGGCGGTGTCGATATCTGACGTGGAGTGGCGTTCCGCGAGTTGCGGGCCGGTGTCTGCGTTTATTCGGTTCACAATGATGCCGCGTTTTACTGCTGGCCGTGCGCCAATGTCGTCCACCCATCTGCGCACGTTCGTATATCGTTCGGCATCCAGAAACCGGGCTGCCTGATACGTCGTGTTGTTCATAAGGCCGGCAAACCACGGCCATGCAGCCATATCGGCGATGGAATAATCCTCGCCGGCCATATACCGGGTTTCAGCAAGTCGGCGATCGAGCACGTCGAGCAGTCTCTTCGTTTCCATCGTGTAGCGATTGATTGCGTACTCGATCTTGATGGGTGCATAAGCATAGAAATGTCCGAAGCCGCCACCAATAAACGGTGCGGATCCCTGCAGCCAGAAGAGCCAGTTCAAGGCTTCCGTCCGGCCGGCATGATTCTTGGAAAGAAATCGTCCGAATTTGTCGGCCAGATAAAGCAGGATGGCGCCAGACTCAAACACGCGTATCGGCTCGGGCCCGCTGTAATCAACCAGCGCGGGAATCTTGGAGTTCGGGTTGACTGCGACGAATCCGCTCGAAAACTGATCCTGATCCATGATGCGGATCAGGTGTGCGTCGTACTCGGCGTCGTGGACTCCTGCAGCCAGCAGCTCCTCGAGCGTGATGGTGACTTTTTGTCCGTTCGGTGTGGCCAGGGAATACAGTTGCAGAGGGTGGCTGCCACGCGGAAGCTCGGCATCCGAACGGGCACCCGCTTCAGGGCGGTTG
>JAEWEH010000006.1 GCA_023389535.1 Pseudomonadota bacterium | reverse complement strand
GCATGTACGACGCCGTGATCAACGCCGCCTTCGTCATCGGCGGCCTGGGCGCCTACACCCTGCCGGAGTCGCTCGGGGGCAGAATTTTCTTTGCTGCCTATGGTTTTTTTGTGGGCCTGGTGGTGATGGCAACGCTGGGCGTCGTGCTGGCGCCGCTGGCCCATCGCATCATGCATAAGTTTCATCTGGATGAAACCGGGGACGACTGAGTTTGCAGGGCGTTCCCCGCGATCATTGCGCCTTCATCAAGCCTGCGGCTTCAATAAACATCACGGCGGTAGCGGCCCTCATGCGTCAGCACCCTCAGGGCATCCGGCCCAAGTATCGTATTGAGCGCATCGTGCACGCCTTCCGACATGCCGGACAAGCTGCCGCAGACATAAATGGCGGCGCCCTCGTCGATCCAGCTTCGAACGCAGGATGCCGCATCCAGCAAGCGATGCTGCACATAGGCGCGCTCGGACTGATCGCGCGAGAAAGCCAAATCAAGCCGGCGCAGCGAGCCATTGTCCAGCCATTCTTCAATTTCGGCGCGATAGAAATAATCGTGAGCCCGCGTACGCTCGCCGTAAAGCAGCCAGTTCACATCAGCGCCGTCCCGAATGCGGGCTTTCATATGCGCGCGCAGACCGGCCAGACCCGTCCCGTTGCCGATCAGAATCATGCCTCGCTTGGCTTCCGGCGGATGGAAATTCTGATTTGACCGGATGCGAAGCGAGATCGTGGAGCCTGGCTCGAGGCCGGCGGTCAGCGCACCACTGACCATGCCCAGTTGCCCATTCTCGCGGCGCACCTGCCGCACAAGCAAATGCAAGGCCTCATCGGCCGGCAGCGAGGCAATGGAATACTGGCGCCGGACCGGCGCGTCATCGGTCACTGAAGGCAGTATGACCTCGGCGATATCGCCTGCCTGCCAGACCGGCATGGCCCCCTCGACGGGCTTCAGCTCGAGATGAAAACACGGCGCCTCGGCGTTGCCCGGATTCAGTAGCGACCGTCGCACCAGTTGCCAGCGCTGGTATGCCGTCGTCGACAAACTCGACAAACCGGACAGGCCCAGCGAATCCGCAAGCGCGAGCCGCCATTGGTCCAGAGCGCCCGGGTTGCTATTGTCGACGTCTATCCGATCGAATAGCGGCCGTGCCCCATGGTGGCGCAGCCATTTATCCAGCGTTCGCCCGAATCGGCAATAGTGCCTGTACTCGCGATCGCCCAGCGCTAGCAGAGCGTAGTCCAGCTGCAGCAAGGGTTGCGCGCCGGCACTCATGACCGTCGACACGAAAGTAGCGGCTGAATCGGGCGGATCGCCTTCGCCCGTCGTGCTGACGACCAATAGCATGCGCCGCGCGCGCGAAAGCCATTCAGCGTCGATTCGATGCAAAGGCAGCAAAGCAACCGGGATCCCGGCCGATCTCAAGCTCTGGGCCGTATCCGCGGCCAGCTCTTGTGCCATACCGGTCTGGCTGGCATAAGTGACAACCGTCGTGACGGCGATATCGGGTTTTTCATAGGCATCGGCGCCAGCCGTACCGGCCTCTTTCGCGATGCCGATGCGGTGCGTCCTCCAGGCCCACACGCATATCAACACCCACACCAGGGTCAGGCACGCAGCCGCCAGATAACGATCCATATGCAATCAGGAAGATTCAAAAAGCGCTATATAGGCCGGCGTCGACTGCTGCAAGAAGCCATCATCCGTTTCCACAATGAAGAGTGCGGCCAGCCCCTTCCTTCGGGCATAGGCCAAGCCCTCGGTCGGGCCCAGTACGAAAAGCGCTGTCGCCCAGGCATCCGCCTGCATGCATGCGGTATGCAAGACGGTGACCGAGGCCAGGGAATGTTCCACCGGCCTGCCCGAACGCGCGTCTATGATATGGGTATAGCGTTTGTTGGCTTCGTGGAAACTGCGCCGGTAATTTCCCGAGGTTGCCACCGACAAGCCCTCGGCCGGGATGGCCACGCTGTCTTGCACCCCTTCCGTTAAAGGCTGTTCAATGCCCACGCGCCACGGCTTGCCGTCTGGCCGTTGGCCCTTGCCGCGCAGCTCGCCGCCCAGCTCCATGAGATAGCTCGTGACCCCGAGCGCCTCCAGGGCTGCCGCCGCCCGGTCCACGCCATAGCCTTTTGCGATCGAAGACAGATCCAGGCTGACGCCGCCGGCTTGCCGTACGCGCGATGTCGCCGGATCTAGCGCGACCCTGCGCCAACCGACTCGGGCGCGAACCTGGTCAAGCTCGGCGTCGGAAGGGATACGAGGGCGAGGGCCCTGTGGCCCGAAGCCCCACAACTGCGTCAATGGCCCCACTGTAGGATCGTAGGCGCCCTGCGTTTCTTCCGCCAGCGTCATGGCATGGCGCAATACTTCAAAAAAATCGTCAGATATTGGCCACCATCCGGCGGCCGCTTGGTTCCAGCGCGAGATATCGGAGTCTTCCTGCCAGGTGCTCATCTGTGCCACGACACTGTCGAGCGCCGCCTGGATACTCCGGCTTAGCTGCTCGGCGCTGACTTCGCGAGGCGGAATCATCTTGGCCGACCACGTCGTTCCCATGCTCTTGCCCTGTAACTGCAAGAGCGCCCCCTCCGAGGCAGCGAAGACGGGGGCCGCCATGAAGAACAAGGCCGTCAGCCAGAAACGCCCGATTAAGCCGCGCCATGCTCTCACTGCGGCAAGACTTCAAACGTGGCCACATAAGCGAGGCGGCGCTCGCTCGCGCGCCGGGTGGCGGTCTTGTCGTCTTGCATATCGACATCCATCCAGTACATGCCGGGATGGGGCCATTTGACGGCGAACTTGCCCTCCTCGTCAGACTTCAGCTTGATCTCGCCAACCTGGTCACGATAGCGCCCGCCGCCAGGCACGATCAA
>JAEWEH010000361.1 GCA_023389535.1 Pseudomonadota bacterium | reverse complement strand
CATGCGCGGGCAATGACAACTGATTTCCCTGTCATCTGCCTGACCGGGCCGACCGCCGCAGGCAAAAGTGCCACGACACTGGAGCTGGCCGCCCGCTGGCCAATCGAAATCATCATCATGGATTCGGCCACGATTTATCGCGGCATGGACATCGGCACCGCCAAGCCATCCCCGGCCGAGCGCGCGGCAGCGCCTACTCACTTGCTGGACATACGTGATCCCGCGGAAAGCTATTCGGCTGCAGAATTCCAAGCGGATGCGACAGCGCTGATCACGGAAATCCGGGCCAGAAGAAGGCTGCCGCTGCTCTGCGGCGGCACGCTGCTGTATTACAAAGCCTTGCGCGAAGGTCTGAACGACTTGCCGCAGGCTGACCCCGCCATCCGTGCGGACATCGACCGCGAAGCACAAATCTTCGGCTGGCCGGCATTGCATCGGCAATTGGCGCAGTACGATCCGACCACCGCAGCCCGCCTGGCGCCTAACGACAGCCAGCGTCTGCAGCGGGCGATTGAAATCTATCGCATCAGCGGCCGGCCCATGTCGTCGTGGCTGGCCCAGGCGCCCCCGCGCCGCGACACCGGCCTGGACTTCATCACCGTCAGCCTGGAGCCATCCGACCGGCTGGCCCTGCATGCGCGCATCGCGGCGCGCTACCGCCAGATGCTGGATCACGGCTTGGTGGAAGAAGTCCGCGCCCTGCACGGCCGGCCGGACCTGCATACCGGCCTGCCCTCGGTGCGCTGCGTGGGATACCGCCAGCTATGGAACTATCTGGATGGCCAGTGCAGCCTGGAGCAAGCCGTGGAAGAGGCGATCACCGCAACGCGGCAACTGGCGAAGCGCCAATTGACTTGGCTGCGTTCTTTGCCCGAACGCCATGCTATCGATTGCCTGGCGCCGGACGCAGCGGCCCGGGCGGTGAATATCATCGCGGACTACTGGCGCCCCCGCGACTGATTCGCAGGGCGCCGCGGGATCGCCATACACTGGAACGGCACGCGCGGCGCGCCATGCGGTGCTTTCACCGAGCCCCGCGCGGCGCCTTGATACGAGCGCCGGCTTCTCGGGCTTTAGACCACCACGGTTTGCGGTGCTGCGTCGCCGTCCCGCGGCACGATTTCGCCCAGACGGCTGACCTGCTCGCCATGGGCGGACAGGGTGGCCGTGACGGCGTCCGCCTTGTCGGCCGGCACCACGATCACCATGCCTATGCCGCAATTGAAGACCCGATGCATCTCCGCGTCAGCCACGCCGCCGTTCTGCTGCAGCCAGGTGAATAGTTCCGGCATGGTCCAGGCGTCGCGATGCAGGCGCGCCGCCAGGCCGGGTTGCAGGATGCGCGGCACATTGTCCAGCAGGCCGCCGCCTGTGATGTGCGCCAGGCCCTTGATGGCCGCGCCATGTTCGGCCAGCGCCGCCAGCACGGATTTGACATAGATGCGGGTGGGCGCCATGACGACGTCTTCAAGCGGCCGGCCGCCCAAATCCTGACCCGGCCGGGCATTGGCGTGCGTCAAAATCTTGCGCAACAAGGAAAAACCGTTGGAATGCGCGCCGCTGGATGCCAGACCCAACACCGCATCGCCGGGCTCGATGGATTTGCCGTCGATGATGCGCGACTTTTCGACGGCGCCGACCGCGAAACCTGCCAGATCATATTCACCGTCCGGATACATGCCCGGCATTTCGGCTGTTTCCCCGCCAATAAGCGCGCAGCCTGCCAGTTCGCAGCCGCGCGCAATGCCACCCACTACGCTGGCGGCAGTATCGACCGATAGCTTGCCGCAGGCGAAGTAGTCCAGGAAGAACAGGGGTTCCGCACCCTGGACCAGGATGTCATTGACGCTCATGGCGACCAGATCTATGCCCACGGTGTCGTGGCGTTGCCATTCAAAAGCCAGCCGCAGCTTGGTGCCGACACCGTCGGTACCCGACACCAGCACAGGCTCTTTCAAGTGGCGCGGCACTTCGAACAAGGCGCCGAAACCGCCTATGCCCGCCATGACTCCCGCCCGCATGGTCTTGGCCGCCAACGGCTTGATGCGATCGACAAGCGCTTCGCCTGCGTCGATATCGACCCCTGCATCGCGATAAGTCAAGGAAGCGGATTTTTTGTTTGTCATGAGAAATGCCGTGGGATGTGTAAGAATTGCATGTTGAATTAAATACCAGGTTCGATTTTACGACGAACGCGGCGCGTCGATGCCCGCCGCCCAATCAAAGGGCCTTGGCGGGCGGGTACGTCGCCCCGCAGCACATGACACAGCAACTGATTCTTGACCTTCTGCCCCCTCCTCCGCCGACCCTGGACAACTTCGTGGCAGGCGGCAATATGCAGGCGCTGGCCGCGCTGCAAACCTGCGCGCCTGGGCGGGCCATTTACCTGTGGGGTCCGGCCGGTGTGGGTCGCAGCCATTTGCTGCGCGCGCTGGCCTCGCAACCCGGGGGCTTCTATTTCGATAGCGGCATGCCGCCCGCCGTACTGAAGGATATCGCCACCGCCGACGAACTGCCGCATCGGCTGATCGCCATCGACGATGTGCAGCGCCTGGATGATGCGGGCCAGGCAGCCTTGTTCACACTGTACAATCGCTGGCGCGAAGTGGCAGCGACCGGCAAAGGCTATGCACTGGTACTGTCGGGCGATAGATCGCCCTTGGCCATGCCGGTGCGCGAGGACTTGCGCACGCGCCTGGGCTGGGACCTGGTATTTCGGCTGGAACCGCTGTCCGACGACGAGCGGGCCCAGGCACTGCGCAAGCGCGCCGATGAAAGAGGCCTGCAGTTGTCGCCGGAGGTCGTAAGCTGGGTCTTGACCCACTATGCCCGCGACATGAGCCGGCTCAGCGCCCTGGTGGATGCGCTGGACCGCTATTCGCTGGAAAAACAGCGGGCCATCACCCTGCCCTTATTAAAAGATTTGCTGGCCTCCGGCCAGCCCGATGAGCACTCCGATAAGTCATGACGCCCCAGAAACGCCTTGCCCTGTTCGATCTTGATCACACCCTGCTTCCTCTGGACAGCGACTATCAATGGGCCGATTTCCTGGCGCGCACGGGCCGTGCAGGCGATCCGGCTGAAGCGCAGCGCCGCAACAACGAACTCATGGAACGCTACAACGCGGGCCAACTGACCGCAGAACAGTCGGCAGAGTTCATGCTGGGATTGCTTAGCAGGGCGGGCACTACCGAACTTGCCGCCTGGCACGAAGCCTTCATGGCCGAGATCATCCGCCCCGCGATACGGCCCAACGCAGTTGAACTGGTGCGCCAGCACCTGCGCCAGGGCGACCTGTGCGCCATCGTGACCGCCACCAATGAATTCGTCACCGCGCCCATTGCACGGGCCTTCGGCATACCGCATCTGATCGCCACCATTCCCGAATTCATCGACGGACGCTACACGGGCCGCATACAGGGTGTGGCCAGCTTCCAGGCCGGCAAGATCACCCGTGTGAATGAATGGCTGTCGACCATGGGCATGTCGCTGGCGGATTTTGAATACAGCTGCTTCTACAGCGATTCGCCCAACGATCTGCCTTTGCTGGAAGCCGTGACGGACCCGATCGCCACCAACCCCAGCACGATATTGCGCCAGCTCGCCCAGGAGCGCGGCTGGCGGATCATCGACTTGTTCAAGGACATGCAGGACGCAAAGTCATAAAATACCCCCATGCTTAAAGAAACAATAAAAAACTTTGTCAGCCGCCTGTTTTCTGCACCGGCGCGTGGGCCCGAGCGTCTTTCGCGCGACAAACACGGCATCGATCGCCGTAATGTATCCCGCCACGCCATCAAGGTTTGCGAAGTACTGAACCACGAAGGCTACGATGCCTACATCGTGGGCGGCGCCGTACGAGACTTGATCGTGGGCCTTGAGCCCAAGGATTTCGACGTGGCAACCAACGCCACACCGGAACAGATCCGCCCCTTGTTCCGCCGGGCCCGCATCATAGGCCGCCGTTTTCAGCTGGTACATGTGGTGTTCGGCCAGGAAATCATCGAGACCTCCACTTTCCGCGCCAATGCGGCCGGGGATGAAGACACTGATGAACACGGACGCATCCTGCGGGACAATCTATTCGGCACCCAGGAAGAAGATGCCGCGCGGCGTGATTTCACGCTGAATGCGCTGTACTACGATCCCATCAAGGAAGAGGTCATCGACTATCACCGCGGCGTCAGCGATTTGAAGCATCGCGTCGTGCGCATGATAGGCGACCCCGAAAAGCGCTATCGTGAAGACCCCGTGCGCATGCTGCGGGCCATGCGTTTCGCCGCCAAGCTGAACGCGACGATCGATCCGGCAACCCGCGAACCCATTGTCCGCATGTCCGAGCTCATCGAGCATGTGCCCGCCTCGCGCCTGTTCGATGAAACGCTGAAGCTGCTGACTTGCGGCCATGCGATGGACTGCCTGCGCCAGTTGCAGTCAGTGGGCCTGCACAAGGGCCTGCTGCCGCTGATGGATGTGATTTTCCAGGAAGAAGGCGGCGAACAATTCGTCGAACTGGCGCTGGCGCGCACCGACGCACGCGTGCGTTCCGGCAAGACCATCAGCCCCAGCTTCCTTTTCGCCGCGCTGTTATGGAAACTGGTGAACAAGCGCTGGCAGGCGATTTGTGCAGGCGGCGAGCATCCGGCCCAGGCCCTTTTGCTCGCTGCCGATTCTGTCGTGGAAGAGCAGACCCGCAAGCTCTCCATCCAAAAGCGCTATCAGGCCGACATGCGGGAAATCTGGTTCGTGCAGGCGCGCTTCGAACGCGTCAACACCAAGGCCATATGGCGCATGCTGGAACAGCCTCGCTTCCGCGCCGCGGTGGACTTCCTGCAATTACGAGCTGAAGCGCGCGAAGTCGACAGCGTGATGGCGCAATGGTGGATGGACCTGGCCAATGCCGACGACGCACTGCGGGCGGAAATGATAGAAGCCCACCAAGCCCGCCATCAAAGCAAGTCCCCGGCCGGCAAACGCCGCCGCGGAAGCAGGCGGCGGTCAGCCGCCCCGCGTAGCGGCACGGCCGAAGCCTGAGCAAGCCATGGCCGGTTCAAGATGCATCAGCGCTTGTCCGCAGCCGCTTGTCTTGACGCGCTGCGCCTCCCCAACCGTAACGCCGCACTCGTGACCCGCGCCTACATCGGTTTGGGCGCGAATCTGGGCGACGCCCGCGCCACATTACTGCAAGCCGCGGACGAGCTGGCTCGTACATTGGGTGTCGAAATGCTGGCGTTGTCCCGCTTGTACAGCAGCGCCCCCATCGATTCCAGCGGGCCGGACTATGTGAATGCGGTAGCTGCCATAGACACCGACCTGACGGCCCAGGAGCTGCTGGCGGCGCTGCAGGCTATAGAGCGGCAACATGGCCGCCAGCGCCCCTACCGCAACGCCCCGCGCACTCTAGACCTGGACCTGCTGCTTTACGGCGCTCAGCACATCGACGAGACAGATTTGATCGTTCCGCACCCGCGCATGCACGAGCGGGCCTTTGTGCTGCTGCCGCTACGCGAACTCGCGCCTGGCTTGCGCCTGGAACAGGGCAGCCTGGACGAACTGATCGAGCGCTGCGCCGATCAGGTGCTGCATGTCATGCCCTGACATTCTGCTTTTGCTGCCGGGCCGATGCGCGGCAGTGCCTGAAGGAAGCTAGGCGGCCGCGGCGAGAATGCGCCGCGCTCTTTCGATCACCGGCGCATCCACCATTTTGCCATCCAGCTGGAAGGCCGAGCTGCCCGTTTCATCGGCCACGGCCACGACGCGGCCAGCCCATGAAATATCAGCCTGGCTAGGGGCGAAGGCGGCCCGTATGACTGGCACCTGCGCCGGATGTATGCACAGCATGCCGCCGAACCCCATGTCGCGGACGAGACTGGCCACTGCGGCCAGACCTTGCTCATCCTTGAAATTCGGGTAGACGCCATCCAAGGGCGCCTGCAGTCCATGCATGGCACTGTGCAGCAGAATCTGGCAGCGTACATGGTTCAGCAGGATGCCGGCCGCCGGGGTGTCGGGCGCTGTGCCGAGTTCCAGCATCAGGTCCAGGCTGCCGAAGGACAAGCGACTGACGCCTTGCGCGCCCGCCAATTCGCCTAGGGCAAGCACTCCTTGGGCGCTCTCGACAATGGGCAGCACCGGCTTGCCGCCAGCGGCGACCCGCGCCACCTGGCTGGCGGATTCCGCCTTGGGCAGCAATATACCTTTTACTGCGTCCAGACCGGTGCACGCCGCCAGGTCATCGATGAACCACGGGGTGTTCGCCCCATTGACCCGCAGCAGGAAAGATGCTTGCGGATGGGCCTGGGCAAATTGACGCACATGTTCCCGTGCGGCGTCTTTGAATTCTTGCTCGACCGCGTCCTCCAGGTCGATGATGACGGCATCCGCGCCGGCCGCCAGTGCTTTGGCAAAACGTTCCGGACGGGTAGCCGGAACGAACAAGGCTGTTCGCATCGTTGCCTGCATCAGATGGTCCCTTTTTGCTTGAATTGCTGGATCTGTTCTTCGGTATACCCCAGGCTGGCCAGTATGGCCGCGGAATGCTCACCCAAACTGGGGATTTTGTCCATGCGCGGCTGGAAGCCCGAATTACTGGCTGGCGGCAGCAAAGCCGGCAAGGGGCCCGCCGAACTGTCGACTTCCCGCCAGCGCTCGCGGCTGGCCAATTGCGGGTGGCGCCAGACGTCCTGCATGGTATTGACACTGGCGTTGGCGATGGCGGCCGCTTCCAGGCGGGCAATGACCTGCTCGCGCGTCAGCCCGGCAAAAGCGGTGACAATCAGCACGCGCAAGGCTTCCTTGTTCTCTACCCGCAAGGTGTTGGAGCTGAAGCGTTTATCCCGGGCCAGTTCCGGCTGCTCCAGCACCGTTGCGCAAAACGCCGCCCATTCGCGTTCGTTTTGCAGGCCGAGCATGATCTCGCCGCCGTCGCCGACCGGAAAGGGACCGTAGGGATAAATCGTGGCGTGGGACGCGCCTGCACGAGGCGGCGGGCTGGCGCCGTCAAAAGCGTAATACAGCGGAAAACCCATCCATTCCACCATGCTTTCCAGCATGGACACATCCAGTCGGCTACCCAGTCCTGTGCGCTCGCGCAGCAGCAAAGCGGACAAAATGCCGCTGTAAGCATACATTCCCGCAGCGATATCCGATATGGAGCATCCTGCCTTGGCCGGGCTGTCCGGCGTGCCGGTGACCGATAGGAAACCGCTTTCGCTTTGAATCAGCAAGTCATACGCTTTTTTGTCCTGATAAGGGCCGCCTTCGCCATAACCGGAAATGTCGCAAACGATCAGTCGCGGGTATTTTTCGTGCAGCGCTTCGAAAGACAGGCCCAGGCGGGCAGCGGCGCCAGGCGCCAGGTTTTGAACCAGGACGTCGGCCTGCCCCAGCAGTTGATCCAGCACGGGCGCGGCCTCGGCTTGCTTCAGATCCAGCGTCAGACTCTCCTTGGATCGATTGGTCCACACAAAATGCGAAGCCAGGCCATGCACCCGCTCGTCGTAGCCGCGGGCGAAATCGCCCACTCCGGGGCGTTCCACCTTGATGACGCGGGCGCCCATGTCGGCAAGCTGACGCGTGCAGAACGGTGCCGCGATCGCGTGCTCCAGGCTCACGACAGTGATGCCGTCCAGCGGCCGTACGCCGGCTTGCGCGCCGGATTGATGATGTGGGTCGGTAGTATTCATGCCTTGAACCTCAGTTCCGCCTGATGGGCCAGCGTGCCGCCCTGCTCGGCCCAAAGCCGCGCTTGCCCGTCGCCTTCGATAAGGCCGGCGACATGGAATGGCTGGGGGCAGATCAAGGGCCGCAGGCCGCGATAAGAAAAAGAAAGTACCTGCTTGTCGGGATGTGCGTTGGTGAATGCGCGGCACATCAGCGTGGCGATCATCGGACCATGCACGACCAGCCCGGGATAGCCTTCCACCTGCGTCGCATAGGGATGATCGTAGTGGATGCGGTGGCCATTGAAGGTCACGGCCGAATAGCGGAACAGCTTGACAGGATCCGGTTCGATGCGCTCGGACCATTGCGCCTCGCCGGCCGCTATCGTGCCATTGAGCTTGGGCGGCGAAGGTTCGCGGTAAACGATGTCCTGCTCCTCCGAGATGCACAAGGCACCATCCTGGAAATACTCGTGCTGCACCGTCACGAACAGCAGCTTGCCCGTGCGCCCCGATTTTTCGTTCACGGCCAGAATGGTGGACACCCTGTTCGCCGCGCGCCCTACCCGTAAGGCTTGCAGGAACTGGACCCGGCCGCCGGCCCACATGCGATTGCGGTCGTCGGCCGGGGGCAGAAAGCCGCCGCGGCGCGGGTGACCATCCACGCCAAGTTCGTCATAGGGCAAGGCATGGATGAACAGGCCCCATTGCCACAGCAAGGGCAAAGCATCGCCTTCGGCGGGCAGGCCGGCATCCAGGCTGAGGGCGATTTTCCCCACATGCCCAATGTCGATACTATCGTCGCAGCGTTCCTGGCGTCCTATCCACGCCGCTAGGTCTTGTGTGCTCATGTGTCCCCTGCAACTCAATGATGATTTCAAAACCCATAGCTTGCCTGCCGCAGCCGGATTTTTGAATTCGTTTTTCGATAAGGCCCGCTTTGTTAATGACTAAGCATGCACCGCTGGCAAAAGGCAGTGCGCCATGCCGGCCGGAAAGCGAAAGGCCCCATCCTGAGGCCCCTTCGGCGCCGCTGAATGAGGCCACAAGCCTAGGCTGCGCCTATGCCGGCATTAAGCCAAACCGGGTCAGGCCACCGGGATCAGCGGGATCTCGGCGATGCGCGCTTTCCATTCCCGCGGGCCGGTTTCGTGTACGGAGGTTCCCTGCGCATCGACCGCGACCGTCACGGGCATGTCCTTGACATCGAATTCGTAAATCGCCTCCATGCCCAGGTCTTCGAAACCGACCACCTTGGCGCCGCGAATCGCCTTGGAAACCAAGTACGCCGAACCGCCGACTGCCATCAGGTAGGCCGAGCCATGCTTGCGTATGGACTCGATCGCGACCGGGCCGCGCTCCGCCTTGCCTATCATGGAGATCAGGCCGGTTTTCTCCAGCATCATGTCGGTGAACTTGTCCATGCGGGTGGCCGTGGTGGGGCCCGCAGGCCCGACGACTTCCTCGCGTACCGGGTCGACCGGGCCGACGTAGTAGATGACCCGATTGGTGAAATCCACCGGCAGCGATTCGCCGCGTTCCAGCATGTCCTGGATGCGCTTGTGCGCGGCGTCCCGGCCGGTCAGCATCTTGCCGGACAGCAGCAAGGTCTGGCCGGGCTTCCAGCTGGCCACTTGTTCGCGCGTCAGAGTGTTCAGGTCCACCTGCAGGGATTTGTTGTAGTCGGGCGCCCAATGCACATCCGGCCATTCGGACAGCGAAGGAGGCGTCAGTTCGGCAGGCCCCGAACCATCGAGCTCAAAATGCACATGGCGCGTTGCAGCGCAGTTCGGGATCATGGCCACGGGCTTGGAGGCGGCGTGCGTCGGGAAGGTATTGATCTTCACATCCAGCACGGTGGTCAGCCCGCCCAGGCCCTGCGCGCCTATGCCCAGCGCATTGACTTTCTCGTAGAGCTCGATGCGCAGCTCTTCAAGCTTGCTCTGCGGCCCGCGCTGCAGCAGTTCGTACATGTCGATGTCTTCCATCAGGGCCTGCTTGGCCATCAGCATGGCTTTTTCCGCCGTGCCGCCCACGCCTATGCCCAGCATGCCCGGGGGACACCAGCCTGCGCCCATCTGAGGCACAGTCTTCAGCACCCAATCGACCAGAGAATCGCTGGGGTTGAGCATGGCGAACTTGGATTTGTTTTCCGAACCGCCGCCCTTGGCCGCGACCTGCACATCGACCTTGTCGCCGGCGACCAGTTCGACGCCGACGATACAGGGCGTGTTGTCGCGGGTATTCTTGCGCGTGAACAAGGGGTCGGACAAGATGGAGGCACGCAGAGGATTGTCCGGATTCAAATAGCCCTGGCGCACGCCTTCGTCACAGACTTCCTGCATGCTGCGCTGCGTGTCGAACCGCACGTTCATGCCCACTTTTAGGAACACATTGACCACGCCGGTATCCTGGCAGATCGGGCGGTGCCCTTCCGCGCACATGCGCGAATTGGTCAGGATCTGCGCAATCG